>RFZW01000117.1 GCA_009920495.1 Chitinophagia bacterium | reverse complement strand
AACATTTCTGCGGTGCTCGCGCCATTGCTTAATGGGCTTTCACCAACATTATAGGTTAGAATACCATCTTTTTCTTCAATTAGTTTTTTTTCTGAATACACCACTACTTCTTGTAACATGGTTGAAGAATCCTTCAATTGAATTTCACTAAAATAGATTTCATCTTTTTCTGCTCTCAATAATATACTGTCAATGGTAAATAAAGAAAAACCAAGTGCTTTTATTTTAATTTGGTAATAATCAAAAGGAATTTTTTCAAATAAAAATTCTCCGTTTTTATCAGAGGTTACTATTTTATTATTTTTTGCATTTGATTTAGCATACAACAAAACGGTTGATCCAGGAACAGGCTTTCCGTTTTTTGCATCTTGAATGGTTCCGGAAAGGTTGCCTACAAATTTCGGTTTCAATGTAGTTTGGCCAATTCCATTGATCGTCCAAAGGAAAGCAAATATGATGATAAATTGATATTTCATGTATCGTACCAAAACTAAACAATTATGACAAAAAAAAGGCTTCATTTTGATGAAGCCTTTATATATTTTATAAATGGTACCTTATTTCAAGGAAGCTAGGTCAATGACAAAGCGATATTTGACATCGCCCTTTAGCATTCGGTCGTATGCCTCATTAATTTTTTGCATTGGAATTACTTCTATCTCAGAAACGATATTATGTTCCGCACAATAGTCCAACATCTCCTGTGTTTCTTTCATACCACCAATACATGAGCCAATCACACTACGTCTATTCGTAACCAATGAAAAGGGTTGCACTTTTGGTGATTCAATAGGCAGGCCTACCACCATTAATTTACCATCAATACCCAATAAATTTAAATAGGTGGTATAGTCGTGATTTGCAGAAATGGCATCAAGTATAACATCAAAATAACTGTTATACTTGCTCATTGCTTCTTTATCAGTGCTGACTAAAAAATGGGTAGCGCCTAGCTTTTTTGCATCTGCTTCCTTTGATGGTGATGTACTTATCACTGTCACCTCTGCACCAAATGACACTGCAAATTTTACACCCATGTGACCAAGGCCACCTAAACCTACGAAGGCCACCTTCATTCCCTTTTTTACACCTGCATAAACCAACGGGGAATAGGTAGTGATACCTGCACATAATAAAGGAGCCACTGCTGCTAATGGTAATGTTGGAGATATCTTAAAAGTATAGTATTCGTCTACTACAATTTTTGTTGAATACCCGCCCATGGTGATATTGTCACTGTTTCTTTCCTTGTTATTGTATGTGCCAACAAAACCTTCTTCGCAATATTGTTCTAAATTTTGCGCACATGTTTTACATGTTTTGCAACTATCTACCATCACGCCTACACCAGCAAGATCGCCTACTTTAAACTTAGTTACATTACTTCCTACGGATAAAACTTTGCCCACAATTTCATGACCGGGTACCATGGGATATTGTGATCCACCCCATTCGTTTTTTACTTGGTGTAAATCACTATGACAAACGCCACAAAATAAAATATCAATTTGAACATCATCAGGGCCTACTGCCCTTCTTTCAAAATTATATGCTTCTAATGGTGTATTAGAAGACATTGCTGCGTAGGAATTAACTGGGATCATTTCTTTTTATTTAATGGTTATTAAAATTTGCTGGATATGCTTATGCCATATGTAGCAGGATCACCTAAATGAACTGCACCAAAATCATAGGCGTAGGAGATATATTTTTGGTTCAATATATTTTTTGACCACAAAACAACACCCATTTTGTTTTTATTTATTCCAATACTGAAATTATTAATACAATAAGGGCTTTGTTTTATTTCGTTACTACTATCAAAATAGGTATTTCCAATAAACTTAGTTTCGCTTCTTATAAAACCATTCACTTTTGCATTGATAGTTTTACTGTATTGTATTGCAATCGCGTTTGAATTGTCTGGGGTAAATAAAGGGTGCTTACCATTTGCTTCGATGATGGCATTGGTGATACCGCCATTATATTGGATTATGAAACCTTTTGCAGGTGTATACATAATTTCGGCCTCTACTCCTTTGCTATTTAAGACACCTGTATTTTTGATGATGGTAATAGCATCAGGTAAAACAAGTGTGGGTACTTGCGCATCCTTGATATGAATATAGAATAAGGAGATATTTAATTTTAAAGTGTTGTTTAACCAAGTATTTTTAATTCCTGCTTCAAAATTATTGCTATGCTCTGGAAGGTAGCCGATCAAAGGTGGTTGTGATGGATCGGATCCTAAAGGGCTTAATCCACCAGTGCGATATCCTTTGCTATACATGGCATATATTAATGACGCTGTATTTAAATTGTAATCTAATGAAATTTTAGGCGACCATGCATTAAAATTGATGCTTGCACTGGTGTCTGATACAATTTGAAAAAATTTAGGTAAAGGGTCATGCTGGTAAAAGCCTGCGACTGTTTGATCTTGCTGCTCGTAATCATTTCTTAATCCAAAAGTTATATTTAGTTTACTAGTTAATGCATAGGTTGCTTGTCCAAAAAATGCAATACCCTTTTTTGTTGTACTTGTACTATTCATTAACGTAAATAAAGAATCTCCAATCATCATTAAATTAGCATCCTTGCCAAAACGTGTTCCTTGTTTAACAGGGGCATCTTGATAAAAAAGATAAGCACCTGCAGTCCAGTTTAAACGATTGGTTGCAATTGGAGAGGAACTCCATTTGAATTCTTGCGTATACGCTTTAATATTATTCCAGCTTTTCCCATAATTATTAACTACACTAATGGCATCTATAGGAGAAAAATCACCATCGATAGGTAAATCATAGTATCTGTAATTTTTTTGGTATGCAGTGATACTACTAAAATTAATTTTACGACCAGTATGTTGAATGGCTAAAGAAGTGTTCAGTGTATTATCCAGCATGGTTGTAATGCCATTTTGATTTAATCTAAATGGATTGCTGAATGCTTCTTCTACTCCAAAAACTAATGGGAAAGCGCCTTTATTTTCACTACTATAATGTTTCACATTTAAAGTAGCCTGCCAATGACTAGTAGCAATATATTTTACAAAGTAATTGCCACCGAATGCATATTGTTTGTCATAACTACTTTTATTGAAATCATTGGTGTAAAATCCATTGCGATCATTATATAGCAAAGCTGCACCAAAAAATAATTTATCTTTTATAATGGGCGATTTAAAATTTGCATTATATCTATGAATGCCATAATTACCCACATTTACTTCGCCGCTACCAGTAACTTTATTACTTGGCTGCTTGGTTATAATATTAATTACACCCCCCATTGCGTTTCGGCCATACAAACTTCCTTGTGGTCCACGTAAAATTTCAATGCGTTCAATGTCGTTCAATGCAGGTATGTAAGTATCTAGATTAAATTGATTCACGCCATCAATATAGGTAGCTACTGCTGGATCGTAGGAGGTAGTGGTAATACCCCTAATGGATACTACATCACGATTGTCACCCGGATCAGCACTATATAAATTGGGAACAAATCCACTAATGTCTTTGTTATTCCAGAATTTGAATTTTTCAATTTGCGCACTATTAAAAGCGGTGATACTGATAGGTACTTTTTGTAATAGTTCTTCTTTTTTTTGTGCAGTGATAATGACATCTTCTAATTGAACTAACGCATCCGCTAATTTAATTGTTTGAATTTCCTTCAAGTTTGTTTTAGCAGTAATAGTAATTGAATTTATACTAGTTGCATAACCTAAAGAAGTAATTGCTAATTCATATTTTCCTTCCGGAACTTGATTAAATGTAATATACCCGCTGCTATCACTTACCTCTTTAAATGGGGTATTCAACAAACTAACCGTTGCACCAATTACTGGGTTTCCGGAAAGCGAAGTGATTTTGGCTTTAAAATCACTTTGACTATTTGCAAAAAAGTAGGCAAATGAAAATAATATGGTAAGAAAAGAAATTTTTTGGAAGGTAGCCTGGGGGCGTTTTGTTTCAAACATTAATATGAATTTAGGGTGTAAAGGTAGTTTCTATTGATAGATTTTTTGGCGCTTTTGCCAATTAATTGTGCTTTTTAGATGTATAGTTTTTGGTTTGTTTAAAAAGCTTCAAATATCTAATAAATGTATTATACAATAACCAACAAGGCAAGTGGGTCAATACTAATTTCAAGCGTCGCATGTTTAGTTAAAAGCGCTTCCCCATCTAGGTGTAAGGGTTCCTTCTCCTTATATTGAATGGTGATCGATTTTATAGATTGTATATTGACTTTATTTGATTGGTGAATTTTTTTACTAAAAAGTTGCAACACCAATATCCCTGCATTTAAAATATGAATAGGTTTAATTTTAACCATCTCCAAATAGGCATCTTGCAAATCTGAAAAAGGAGATATATAAGCATTACTCCCAAATTGACTAGCATTTGCAAATGTGAGTGAATAAACTTTTTGCACTGGACCATGATTGATACTAATTTCAATAGGTTTGTACATTGTTAAAGCAGACAAAGTGGCTTTGATATAATTGATAAATCCTCTTTTATTACTTTTTGCAAAAAGCTGTGCCACTTTTGCATCAAACCCAATTCCCGCAGTACAGAAAAACATTTTATTATTTAGTAAGCCAACATCTATTCCAATTTCATGACCATTTATTGTTTTGTCAAGTGCGGCTTCAAATTTGAGTGGAATATGTAAGTGCCTGGCTAAACCATTCCCGGAACCAATTGGTATAATTCCTAATGGGATGGTTGTTTCAGTTAAAACAGAAGCTACTTCATTTACTGTGCCATCACCCCCAACTGCTATAATCCTGCTTGCGTTTTCTTCAATCGCTTTTTTTGTAAAATAGGTCGCCTCCAAAGCTTTGGTGGTTTCCCATACTTTGCTATTTGGAACTGCGTATAATTTTTTTAAAATATTCGCCTTACGCGCTGCGTTATTATTGCCTGCGTTGGGGTTATATATAAAATGTAACATGGGCTGTAAAATTATTTAATATAATGGATAATTACCCCTTTTATTTAAAAAATTAAGCCATATTTTGGCTTAACTGACCTAAGTCATTAATTTTTCTTTAATGTAAAAAATACTAACTTAGGGCATTGAAAAAAGCAATTACGATAATTTGTTTGGCATCATTGATTATTTCCATCTGTGGCCTTCCTTTATACCATGTTTATGAAAAGCAATTGTATAAAATAGCTCGGATTAAATATATCAATACGCACCCATTGGAGCAGATGGATGGGCTAATCACTTTGCATATTTCTTCGATTGATCATTTGCCCAGCGGCTATGACTGGGAAGATAAAGGCACTGAGTTTGTATATAATGGAATGATGTATGATGTTATTCATATAGTTAAAGGAAAAACAGGATTGACAATAACGGCATTGGCTGATGCGCCTGAAATTTCATTAGATCAAAAACATATTCAATTAGCAC
>RFZW01000116.1 GCA_009920495.1 Chitinophagia bacterium | reverse complement strand
TTATAAAGTACGGGTACCACCTCAATATGCATATCAATGCGATCTAATAAGGGTCCTGAAATTTTATGCATATATTTTTGAATTGCAGCTGGACTGCAGTGACATTCCTTTTTCGGATGGTTGTAATACCCGCAAGGGCATGGGTTCATAGCTGCCATCAGCATAAATCTAGCTGGGAAAGTGACACTCATTTTGGCCCGGGCGATACATACAATTCCTTCTTCCATGGGTTGGCGAAGTACTTCAATGACCGATCTATTAAATTCGGGTAGTTCATCTAAAAATAAAATACCATTATGCGCTAATGAAATTTCACCTGGTTGGGGATGGCTTCCGCCACCAATAAGCGCGATTGACGATAAACTATGGTGGGGGTGTCTGAATGGCCTACTTCGTAATAATTTATTTACGGCATCTAATTTTCCGGTGATACTATATATTTTACTTGTTTCTAAAGCTTCCATTTGATTTAAAGGGGGTAGAATGGAAACAATACTTTTGGCCAACATTGTTTTACCGGCGCCTGGCGGACCAATCATTATAATATTATGACTACCTGCACTCGCAATTTCTAAGGCCCTTTTCACATTTTCCTGGCCCTTCACATCTGCAAAATCTGTCACCGATTTTATTTCATGCTCCATTTCCATGCTAGTTCTTTTGATGGGCGATCTTGATGTAGGGTTGCCAATAAAATCAACCACTTCATTTAAATTTTCAAAACAGTAAATGTCCATATCATCTACTAATGCAGCTTCGGCTGCATTTTCAATAGGAAGAAGGATGCCTAAATAGCCATCTGACTTTGCTTGCATCGCCATGGCGAGAACGCCTTTGATCGGGTATAATTTACCATCTAAGCCCAATTCCCCCATCATAATATACTTATCAATTAAATGAATAGGGCTGATTTGTTCAGAAGCGGCTAGTATACCAATGGCGATGGGTAAATCAAATGCGGCACCGGTTTTTTTTAATTCAGCGGGTGATAAATTGATGACCAATTTTGTTCTTGGCATTCTAAAGCCATTTGCTTTAATGGCACTTTCGGTTCGGTCCAAACTTTCCTTTACCGAGCTGTCAGGTAGGCCAACTATACAATAGCCTTGACCCATACTTACATTTACTTCAATGGTAATCGCAACAGCGTCAATCCCAATTAAGGCACTGCCTTTTGTTTTTACAAGCATATTTTTTGCTTGAATCTACATTTGTAAGGGAACGGCGATTAAGTATTAATACTTGTTTTTAGTCATGTTGTTTAGCAGGTCAACCACGCCTTCTTTTGCTAAAATTAAATAGCCCAATCGGTCTTGACTGACCCCTTGTTTTAATTGGTAGTGAAATACGAGTTCCTTTTGACGCACTTCGGTTTCAAAATAACCGAATTGAATATTATTGAATTTTTTTAGCCCATCACTTATTTCATATAAGTGGGTGCTTATTATGAATAAGCTATTTCTTAAATTTTGTAAACCTTCAATAACTACAGTGCTGCACTTCATGGCGTCTTGGATATTGGTTCCCTTGAAAAGCTCATCAATCAGCACAAAGTATTTTTTACCATCTATGATTTTTTCAATGGTATTTTTTATTCTTTGTACCTCATTGAAAAAGTAACTTTCCCCTTTGACCACGTTGTCAGCAATAGTTAGGTTGGTGATTAGGCCATCAAATAAAGACAGGGTCAGTTTTGCTGCAGGGGCTCCAATGCCAATATGTGCCAAGTAAATAACAATACCAATGGTTTTAATGAATGTGCTTTTACCAGCCATATTGGCGCCAGTCAAAAAAAACAAATTCGTTTGACTAGAAAGTGAAATGGTATTATCAATAGGATTTGGAACCAGTGGATGTATCGCAGCAATTACTTCAAGTTGCGGGGTTTCACTATTAAGCCAAGTAGGAAAAACAAAGTTGAATTTTTTCGCTGCCGTTGCCATGCTATAATATGCATCTAGCTCGTAGAAATATTGTAAAAGCTGAAGCGTATTATTTTTATAATGGTTTCGAAAAAAATAAGCCAGCGATAATAATTTTTGTGGGTTGGTTAAACTAGTTTGTGTATGTATGTTGGTTAATGCCGGATGCTGCACCAATTTTTTTATATTTTGAACTAAATTGGCAATAATTGGATTCTGGTTTTTATTTTCGAAAACAAGTAGCCACTTATTTAAATTTTCATAAAACAGCATTAAATGCTCTAGCGAATATTTTATTAAAGCATAGTCTGAAGCATTTATATATTGGTACCAATATGCGCCTGGGTAACTAATTTGTGTTGGGATGGCTTTACATGCCGTTCCGAAAAACTTTTCTATCACCAGGGTAGTTCCATTGGTAATTTTCATTTCATTAATAAAACCAATTTCACTGATAAAAACAGCAATGGCATTTTGTCGCTTTTCAATAGCTTCAATGGTACTTAATGGATGCGCAAGATATTGATCTAACTGATCCTTGCCGCCATTGGTTTTGCAAAAATTAAGATGTGAAATAAGGCCGTCCGATTCATCCGTATCAAATAAGCCGATATCTTTTAATGTAATTTTATCTACCAGCATACAAATTGTATTTAGCTTCTGGCAAATTGAATGCGTTGGCCTTTTTGACTTTCATCAAATTGACCATCCTGATAAGCCAAATGGCCATTTACAAATGTGGCGTAAATTTGATAAGGAAATTGCGTGCCTAAAAATGGACTCCATCCGCATTTGTATAAAATATTTTCTTTCGTAATGATATAGGGGGCTTCTTTAACTAATACCAAGTCGGCGTAATAGCCTTCTCTAATATATCCGCGATCTTTTATTTGAAAGCAAGTGGCAACAGCATGGCTCATCTTTTCGACCATTTTTTCAATAGTTAGTTTTCCTTCCTTCACATATTTCATCATTAACATTACAGGGTGGTGTACCAAAGGCAGTCCTGCATGCGCATGCGCATAATCACCTTGCTTTTCATCCCAGGTATGTGGCGCATGGTCGGTTGCAATTACATCTAATTGGTCATTGAGCAAACCTTCCCACAATGCAGCTTTATTTTCAGGGGCCTTAATTGCTGGGTTACATTTAATTAAATTGCCTTTAGTTGCATAATCGTCGGCAGTAAAATGTAAGTGGTGAACACAAACCTCTGAAGTAATTCGTTTGTCGGCCAAGGGAAGCATATTTGAAAATAACTGCAATTCCTTTGCTGTACTAATATGTAAGATATGTAAGCGACTATTGAATTTTTTTGCTAATTGTATCGCTTTGAAAGAAGATTCAAAACAAGCTTCTTCGTTGCGGATAATTGGATGGTCATCGGGTTCAAGGACTGGTTTAATAGCTTCCAACGCCGCCTTATTTTTTTTAATAATACTTTCCTCCTCACAATGCGTGGCAATTAATAATTCAGAACCTTCAAATATTTTTTCTAACACCAACGGGTTGTCTACCAATAAATTCCCTGTACTGGAACCCATAAATATTTTTACACCACAAACCTCATTTTTCTTTTCATTGGTGCGCAGCACTTCTTCCCAATTATCCTGAGAAGTGCCCATGAAAAAAGAGTAATTAGCGAGTGCATTTTGTGCGCCAATTTTATATTTGTCTTCCAATAATGTTTGGGTAAAAACAGGGGGTACTGTATTTGGCATTTCCATAAAGCTAGTTACACCACCTGCAACCGCAGCTTTGGATTCTGTATATATATCAGCCTTATGGGTTAATCCTGGTTCTCTAAAATGTACTTGATCATCAATCGCACCTGGAATTAGGTACATGCCTTCCGCGTTAATTTCAAAAACGCCATTGGGTGTTTCAATGCTTGTACCAATTT
This sequence comes from Chitinophagia bacterium, assembly GCA_009920495.1. GTDB lineage: Bacteria > Bacteroidota > Bacteroidia > Chitinophagales > Chitinophagaceae > Sediminibacterium. Next base: position 1,608 of record RFZW01000116.1, on the reverse strand, counting down.
TTTCAATTCGACCATTTTTAATGAGTACATCTCCATTTAACTTTTTCCCTTCATTAACGATAATGGCATTTTTAATGATATAGTTACGCATCGAATTTAGTTTTCAAGATGGATAGTGAAATAAATAAAGTTGGCGTTTATTTTATTTACATTATTGAGTAAGGATTCAGGACCTGTTCCTGTATTATTTTTTAAATTTGTTACACCATATGAAAATTTAAGTTCCGGAGATATGGTGACGTACTTTAAGTAAAAACTCAATCCTAAGCCAAACTCATATCCTAGATCAGTACCATTTAATAGCGCCTTATAAGGTGTTCCATTAATACTGCTACTTACTTTTGAACTAGATAAATCAAAATCAGCCTTACCGCCACCAAATACATAATGTCGCATGATTGACTTATAACCCATTGCAGTGTATCTGTCCGATTGTAATTTTAGCGCAAGTGGCAATGTAATAATGGTGGATGGAATATCTAAGGAATCAGCCACATTAACATACAAATTATTTGGTGCAGAGAATCCCATCTTTTTGGAACCACCAATCAATAACATAGGGTTCGCTCTTAATAATAAATGGTTGGTTAACTTTAAAGTTCCTGACAAACCTAAATTTAAATTACCACTATTGCTTGTTGTAATTCTGTTCGCAACATTCGTAGTTTGATTGTTAAAAAAAGCGCTTCGTTCAAAGTTTAAACTATTCATTCCATAACCTAAACTAATCCCTAAGTAATAAGGCATATCGTCGTGGTCAGGTTGAAACACTTCATTTTTTTGCGCATTAACCGATAGATTGGCTAATAATAATAGTGCAATGCTGATTATTTGTTTCCGCAATAGATGCTGCATATGCCTAGGCTTAATTTTTGTTGATGAATATTTTTAAATCCTGCTTTTTCTAAGATACTTAAAAAAGCCGTTCCCTCAGGAAATGCAATCACACTTTCGTTTAAATATGCGTAAGCCGCCTTATTTCCTGAAAATAATTTGCCAATATTGGGTGTAATCCATTTCATATATATATTATAGATTGGCTTAAACCAAAACTGGCTAGGTTGTGAAAATTCTAAAATGACTATTTTGCTTCCAGTGGTAAGTACTCTGTTCATTTCAGAAAGGCCTTTTTCTAAATCTGCAAAATTGCGCACACCAAAAGCAACCATGGCACCATCAAAAGTATTATCGGCAAATGGGATGGCTATGCTGTCTCCTGATTTTAATTGAATGATATCGCTTAACCCTTTTTGTTCAATTTTTATCCTTCCATATTGCATCATGCCTTCCGAAATATCCATTCCGGTTATTTTATTGGGCTTAATTTGTTGGTAGGCCATTATTGCCATATCGGCGGTACCCGTAGCAACGTCTAACAAATGATGGATGGGGGCGCCTTTAAAATTGGCGATGGCTTTTTTTCGCCAAATTTGATCAATCCCTAAGCTCAAAAAACGATTCAAAAAATCATATTTTTTTGCAATAGAATCGAACATGGATGCTACCTGCTCTTTTTTGCTTGCCTGGCTATTACTATCTGGAACAATATTATCGTGGGCATATTGGCTCATGGGGCAAAGATACCAAATTTGTATAAGCTTTATCCAT
>RFZW01000115.1 GCA_009920495.1 Chitinophagia bacterium | reverse complement strand
CGGCTGGTGTCCCAAATTTGTACCTGTGGTGTTCCTCTTAAATAAATACCTGCATCTCCTTTTTCTGTTATTTTCCAATCCACAAACATTTCCATATCTCCATATTGCTTCTCGGTACATAAATTATCCCCATGCCCTGTAAAAACCAATAAGCCATCTTTGATGATCCAATCTTTTTGGATGGATTCATTAACTTTTTGTTGTGCAGCAGCTAATTCAGCTTCACTCATTTTTCCTCTTGCAATTGGATTTGCCACTAACCCCTTCCATCCTGTTAAATCCTTACCATTAAACAAAGAAACAAATCCGTAATCATACGGCATTTTTTTGAGATGCGCTTTAAGCATAGAAACCAATAGGGCACTATCCTCACCACTGATGAGTGGAAGGGCTTGCTCAAGTGCTTGTCGTACCATAGGGCCACCAATTTCACCAATGAGATTATTTGCTAAGGCTAATCTTGTAACAATTAATGCGGCTTCCTTTTGAACACCCGCTTCCGCTAAAAATTGGCTAACAAAAGCAAATGCGCCAATACTTGGAATTTTAGCAGCTTGTACTAATATACTTTTCTTTTGAAAATCATTTCCATTCACTTTTACCTTGTCCATTTGATCTTGGAGCTGTAATAATTTTTGCGTTGAACTTTGTTGCATCTCTATTTTTGCTGCAACCTTTGGAATAGATGGTAAGCTTTGTAATTTTGCAGTAACTACATTTTCTGCACTCAATAAACCGATTTGTGCATTGATGAATGTGGTCGCATAACTAGCGCTTGCTTTTTTTAATTGTTTTTTAAGCAATTGAACCGTCTTCACTTTTTTTGCAGTTTCCAATGAAACAATGTTTACATATGCGTTTAAGGCATAAGTGGCTTTTAATTTTAAGGAGTCATCGTTCAACATTTTAAAAAGCACTTTCCACTCTGCACTTTTCCAAGTTCCCATGGTAGTTAATGCATCAGTGACTTCGCTTGCATGTTGATAAGGGAATACGGTTAACACTTTATTTACATTCTTTTCTCCCTTTTGTGCTTGAACACTCATGGAAATAAAAAATGTTATTGCAATTAGATAAATATATTTTTTCATAATAGTAATGCTAAGTTTTTCTAAATAAATTGGTTCATTAAATACGCCAAGGGCCACGCATAGGCGGGTTAATTAAAAAATTAGCTTCTGTGTCATTTAAAAACTCTTGGGTATCTGGATCAAAATGTAAGGTTCTGCCTAATTGTAAGGCAATCTTACCCATATTGATTATGGTACATGACCTAAATCCATTGGATTCATTTAATGCAAATGGGGTTCGATATTTTACTGCGTCTAAAAAGTTGGTTACTTGCGGTGCAGGATCTGGCATCATTGCTATCTTCTCTTTTAAATTTGGAATGTCAGATTTAAATCCGGCAAATAATTTTCCTTTTGGTCCTTCAATATATGCAGCATTAGGATCAGTAGCCTCCCCATCTAAAATAATTTTACAACCATCGGCGTAAGTGTAGGTGATTTTTCGGAAGGTACCACATGCATCAGGATGTTGTTGTTCAGCATCTACTTCCACTTTAATAGGACTGGTTTCATCCTTGCCTAAGAAATATTGAATTGGGTCCAGATAGTGTTGTCCCATATCACCTAAACCGCCGCCATCATAATCCCAGTAACCTCGGAAGGTACCATGAACTCTGTGTGCATTGTAGGATTTGTAAGGCGCTGGTCCTAACCACCTATCATAATCTAATTCTGCTGGGATGGCTTGTTCTTCTAATTTTGTTTTTCCAATCCAATAAAACTTCCAATCAAATCCGGTTGTCTTACTTACTGTAACGGTTAACGGCCATCCCAACAAACCAGATTCTACTAATTTTTTAATTGGTTTCACTGTTGTATTCATCCCATAAAAATTCTCTTCAAAACGGAACCAAGTATTTAAACGAAACATTCTTTTGTATTCCTTTACCGCTTCTACTACTTTTTTCCCTTCTCCTATTGTACGCGTCATTGGTTTTTCACACCAAATATCTTTTCCAGCTTTAGCAGCATCTACCGCCATAATGCCATGCCAATGTGGAGGGGTAGCAATATGTACAATATCAACTTCAGGAAGTGCGATTAATTCTTGGTGATTGTGAAATGTTTTCACGCCACCTCCAATTAATTTTTCAGCACTTAGTAAATGATTTTTATCAACATCGCAAATGGCTACGACCCTTGTTCCTGCATAACCAATATGACCACGGCCCATTCCGCCTAAGCCAATAATGCCTTTGGTAAGCTGATCACTAGGGGCTATGAATCCCTTACCTAATACATGTCTTGGTACAATTGAAAATCCTGCAATAATGGTAGCAGTATTTTTTAAAAATTTCCTTCTGGTATTTTTTTCAATTTTCATTTGAATATTTTTAAAACTAAAAATGAGTATATAAATAAAATTATTCCTTAACTTAATTTGAACACTTTCACATTTTTAAAATAAATAGGTGCACCTGCATGTTTACCTTGTAATCCAATATGACCACGAAGCGCAAGTGTTGACATTGGATTTTTTAACCAAGAAGGTACATCACTACCATCTGGATTTTTTTTAGCTGATGTAAAATCATCCATATTGCATTCATTGACCAAAGTGCCATTTAAAACAATTGAAATCATTTTACCTTTACAAGTAATAGTGAAGTGATTCCATTCTCCAGCTGGCTTTAATGATTTGTTGGTCGCAGGCTTACGTCCAAAAATAGCAGCACATTGCCAAGTAGGCGCAGCCTTGCTCCATTGCTTTGAATAATCATCTGCAATTTGTATTTCAACAGAATTAGGAATCCATTCTACAATATCTGTAGCATGAACAATAACACCACTATTGGTACCATCTGCATTTTGAAAATCTAAATCCAAAATAAAATCATCGTATTCATCAAAACTCCAAATAGCATCATCCTTACTTGCAGTAATCACCCCACTTGAATCCTTCCAAATTGATTTATCATAAATTGCCTTTGATAAATTATTGCCGAATAAATTTTTCCATCCTTTGCCCATGGGCTGTCCTTGAACAACAATAGGTGTATTTTGTGCGCTTGCATGTAAGGTGATTCCAATGAATAAGACGAATAAAATAAATTGAATTTTTTTCATAAGATGGGTTTGATAGTTTTACCTTTTGTCGCTAATTATTCCTTTTCACCTATTTATTAAACTAAGCGAGATCAAATTGCTTTTAAAGGCGGGTATGCAAATATTTGCTTCTCTAAATTTATCATTTTTTGCTTAAATACCGGTCAACTATTTAGCTATATTATAGCTAGTCCGACTAATTATTTTCATTGCGAATGGCTATTCCCTTTCTTGTCATATTTTGTACGCCATTATCAATACTAAGTGCGCCATTTACCCATACATATTTTATACCCTTACTATATTGATGTGGTTCATTATATTCAGAGGCGTCTGAAATTTCATTTTCATCAAAAATGCAGATGTCGGCAAAATATCCTTCCTTGATTAATCCTCTATTTTTTAAATTAAATTTTTGCGCAGGTAGGCTAGTCATACGTCTTATGGCTTCTTCTAAACTAATGACGCCTAAGGTTTTAACATATCTTCCAAGCACCCTTGCATTGGTTCCATAAGCACGTGGATGCGGCATTCCAGAACCAAAATTAACAATACCAGCATCACTTGCAAACATATTAAACGGGTACTTCATGATTGCTTTTACATCTTCCTCACTCATCCCATGATAAATCATTTGGGCGCCTCCTTTTTCAATCATTTGAATAATTGTTTCTGCTTCTTGTTTCGCATTATTTTTATTTCCTCTTAAAATATTTATTTCTTCAATACTTTTTCCATTATAGGTTGAGTCAGCACCATAATTTGCAACAACTGCATAACTAAAATGTTTTAATCCTCTTTTTTTAATGATATCCATACTGTGTGCTGCTACTTTTTTTCGGATACTCGGATTTTTTAATCTTGACATGATTGAATCCTGTCCATCTGCTAATACCCAATCAGGAAGTAGTACACTAAGCTGTGTACTACTTGCGGTATAAGGGTATTGATCAATGGTAACATCAATACCTTCTTTCCTTGCATTAACAATTAATGGAATTGTTTCCTTGCTTCTTCCCCAGTTATTTTGACCACTTACTTTAAAATGTGAAATTTCAACTGGAATATTTGCTTCACGACCAATATTAATTGCTTCATTAATTGCATCCACTACCTTATCTTCTTCATACCTAATATGCGATGAATACACACCACCATTATTGGACACTACTTTAGCAAGTCGAACAATTTCTGAAGTGGGCGCATAAGTACCAGGGATATAAATTAAACCTGTGGACATACCAGCGGCGCCATCTTTCATTGCTTGTCCAATAAGTGATCCAATGTTTATAGCTACACCAACCGAATCAATACTATTAAAATATTTTTTTAAATCCTCCATTGACCCCCCGCAATTTCCTGTAATTACGGTGGTTACACCATCATAAATAAAATTAGAAGCCAATGGGTTTCTAATTGCTGCATTTTCAATATGACCATGAACATCAATAAAACCTGGTGAAATAATGAGTCCTTTTGCATCAATTTCTCGCGTCCCTTTCCAATTTTGTAAATTTCCAATGGCTACAATCTTATCTTTAGTAATGGCCACATCTTTATACTGCCATTGATTTCCCATGCCATCCATTAATTTACCATTTCGGATAATATAATCTGCAGTTTGCCCATGACTATTTAAAATATATAAAAAAGTTAAAGCGATAAGTGTGATTTTTTTCATTTTACCATTTGTTTATTGTAAGATGTATACTTTAATAATTAAGCTAATCTATATCTTAAACTCGTTAAGATAATTTTAACAATTTACCATTGAAGGCCCCTATAAATTTATGAATAATTACTTTACCAGTTTAATGATGGATAAAATATTAGCCCTATATTTTTGGAAAAAAGACGAAGATTATTTAGCTTGAGAGTACTTAAACCAAATCACTAAAACCATTTTACTTATGAGTCAACCTATTAATGCAAATCGCCTGTTTTATGCGAGTTGCTTTGCACTTATCACGACTGCTTTTTCATTCAGTATCCGTGCTGGAATTTTAACACAGTTGGGTACTGAAATGAATTTAGACACAGTACAATTGGGAACCATTAATTCCATGTGGTTTCTTGGATTTCCGATTTCCATGATCTTAGGCGGAATTTTTTATTCCTACATAGGTCCAAAATTAATTATGCAAATAGCATTGGTTGCACATGCTGTTGGTATTTTAATGACTATTTATGCCGTTGATTACAACACCCTATTAATCTCAACCCTTCTGATAGGCTTGGGTAACGGATGTACGGAAGCTGCTTGTAATCCAATGATTGCCGATTCCTATTCAGGTATTCAAATGAACAGCAAACTGAATCGTTTCCATATGTGGTTCCCTGGTGGA
>RFZW01000114.1 GCA_009920495.1 Chitinophagia bacterium | reverse complement strand
ACCCCTAGCTAGTTGACCAAGTTGTATTTTAGTTCCTGCTGTTATATTTTGCTGAGTGGCCACTTTTGATCCTGTGGCTACATCATATACTTCTATGTTTAGTTTTTGATAACCCTTGACGATAAAATCAAAGTTCAATTGATTAATAAATGGATTGGGAGCTAGTTTGATAAACTCATCTTTACTTAGATTAATAATGTCAGTTACTAAATAATAGTAGGCCGAACTCATCACACTGGTACAACCATTGGTGGTTGTTTTTGCCGTGTAGGATCCAGCAGTAGTTGGTTTATACTTTTGTGAGGTATCGGTAATCGCAGATCCATCTTTATACCACGTAGTTCCCGGTGCGCCTGATAATAAGAAATTTGCGGTGTCTCTTGATAAGGTGGGAGCGCTTGGGATAGCAAGTTTTTTTAATTGAACCGTGTCAGATGAAATTAAACAACCTACACTATCAGTTCTTGTTACATATAATTTTGTACTATCTGTAAAAGTTTTATTACTCGGGTTTGTCAAATCACTCTTGTTCCCGTAATACCATTTTAATGAATCGCCTTTATTGATATTAGATATAGTTAGTTTAATAGAATCACCCGAACAGAACGAATACTTAGAAGTATTAAAAATTGGCTTTACTAAATTATTACAAAAAGTTACCGTGTATTCGTGAAGCTTTGCGGAATGTAAGTTTTGATTATCCTGATCTTGTTCAAAACCAAAAAACTTAAGCTTATTGTTTACATAAAAGCCCTTCATAAAACCGGGGTAGGTTCCTAAAACTGCTAAATTATCGGGTATTGTATAAAATGTTCCATTTTGATTTTTCCATATAGAATTTTGTATATACACACCGCTACCAACCCACCCACCATTTTTTGGATTTGGATTTTTAGGTCCCGGATTTATTCTAAATTTATTTCCAAAATGAAATGGATGTACCAATATATCCAACCACCCATCATTATCTATATCTGCAATTTCAAATTCTCTAAAAGTATTTGAGCTATCTGGATATCCGGTTGCAGTATCATGATATGAAAGAATTTGTCCTGGTTCAAATTCTCCATCTCCCAAACCTTGCCAAATTTGTATTCTTGTACTAGGAAAACCTTCACTAGCTATAGCCATATCTATTTTTCCGTCTTTATTAAAATCAGCAACCTTTATTGAAGTTGAGCCCTGTTTTGATTCAGAGAAAACGCCTTTATTTTTTGGCTTTTTTAAAAACTTATAACTTTTTGTAGTTTGATCAAATCCAAAAATTGAATAACCATATGGACTTGTAGGATCGCCTCCATATTGGGCTTTGATTATTTCAGGAGTTTTGTCTCCCATAATATCAGCAATTAATACTGAGCCTGCCCCAGTATTTTCACCGGGAAAAGTTGTATTTTCTAAAATTGTTTTGCCATCTGAAAAACTGCTATCCTTATTTTGTATATAGGGATGAAGGTTGTTTATTCCTATCCATGGATCATAGCTACCCATGTGAAGTCCAATTAAATCATATAGGCCATCATTATTTAAATCCCCGGTTGCTACAGAATGATAAAAACTTTTATATTTAGATATTTTTTTCCAGTTTAATGTATCACTTTCGTTTTTTACTGTATAAATATCACCATATGGCCATGGATTTCCATTTTCTAAGCCATGATCAGCATACGCAATTGTTGTGGAATCTATGAATACATAATTTCTTGCATTTCCCATTGTAACATTTGTATAATACTTTTTAAACTCCCAGCCATTAGCTCCATTAATAAAATGTAAAGGAGACAGCGGCTTTGAACTATATGAAGGAATTACAATAATATTTTCTTTGCCCTTAATTGAATATAATACCGCTCCCGAGGTTGCTTCATTTAATGCACCACCCAGGCCTTGACCGTTTGACGTTTCAACGCCAACATCAGGAATTGAAAAATTAAACTTGATGGTTTTTGTTTTTACTGTTACTTGCGGGCCCTTGATTATTGTAATAAGTTTTTCATTTATACATCCACCTAAATTTGTTCTAATAATTTTATATTCTCCAATTTCTTTTATTTTAATAATATTAGAATAGCTTACCACCTTGTTGTTCTTATACCATATTGTACTTATTCCAGGTATAGAGTCAATAGTAATTATAGTAGAATCAGCACCATACGGTATTGCTAGGCTTCCTTGAAAATTAATATCTGGTTTATAAACATCACAAGGGAACTGGAATTGGGAGAAATCTAAATTAATAACTCCATTTGTTTCGTTAAATGATGGATTAGATGTTTCACCACCCTCTTTTACATAAAGAATCGAACTTGGTTTGTTTTTTTCAAAAGATATTGGGTAAATAAATGATTGTACTTGTAAAGTATTAAGCTCAGCTTCGGTATTAAATTTAAGTGTAAAGCTTGTAAACTTTTTTCCAGAATTTAATAAGATTCTTTTTTTCCTTATATCGTTGGCAATGAGCGAATCTCCCATAGTAAAAGGCCACCAACCCCAGCCTGCAATTGGAAGTATGTCTAGCAGGCCATCATTGTTGACATCCTCTAGTTTTATACCATTACCATGAGCGATTCTGGTTGGGTCATATTGAAGCGTGCTGTCAAGCCAATTATTTGAAATGTTGCCAGATTTATTATAAATCTGAATTCTGGTATGAGATAATCCATTAACCCCTAAGTTTTGCGGTCCTATATCATTAGTGACAGACCTGCCATCGGCATATTTTATGTACATAAATTCTTGCGTAACAACTTCAATAGAACCGTCTTTATCTAAATCAACAATATGTATTCCAAATTCATTCGTTGGGAAATAAGTATATACATATTCATCTTTTATTTGTTTACGAGGTGCAATTATTGCAATTGTATCGTGCTTACTTAATAAAGAAAGAGAGTCACCTTTATTAAAAGAGACAATTAATACTGAATCATTAAAGTCATTTCCGCGATTTTCAATTTGAAAATAGATTTTATCGCCAATTTCTGTTGCATGACCAACGCGCGAGAATAGATTATTGTTATTGCTATAAAGTGTACTGTTTCTAACTAGTTGATTATTTATTAAATTATATTTATAAATTAAATTTTTGTCTTGATGCTGAGGATCAGCCTCCATTGGCTTTGTATAATTAGATATTAAAATTTCTTTTTTAAGGTCTTTATTAATATCAATTAACCTGCCGGAAGCTGTATTAAAAGTATCTGGAAAAATTAATCTTGAAAAACCTGCTGTTCCATTATTTAAAAATAGTTTATCAACGGTATGGTCATTAGATTGGGTTCTATACCATTCTAATGGTTTGTCCTCCGGTTTACCATGATAGTTCTCGGTCATTATTAAAAGATCCTCATCACCATCACCATCAACATCTCCGACATCAAATTGACCGGGATCTCCTTCTGTATAAAAATTACCAGCGGTATTATTTTCAAAAATAATATTATTTGCTGCTGATGTTTTATTATATAAAACAGAAACTATTCCTGCTCTATTTTTGTGCTGGTAAGACTGTAAAATTAAATCAGGCTTACCGTCATTGTTCATGTCTGCTTGTTTAAACCATCTATTAAATGCTCTATAATAAGATTTTGAAATTGCCTCTTTCTCAAAAACAGAGTCCATTTTAAATATATTTTTTTTAATACTTAAAACAGGAATTTGTGCAGCGCTTAGAATAGAAAATGAAACGAAAACTGCGATAAAGATGTACTTCTTCCCCATACAATAAAATTGTTAAGTTATTAAATAGCCTTTGGGGGTATTGTGAAATTACGATATAAATATTAACTGCTAAAAACTAAAAAGCCACCGGTATACGGTGGCCTTAATTTATTCTATCTTTTTGGGCAATTAAAGCTCCTTTAAAAATACTTTGCGGTATTCCACTTTCATGGTTTTGGAAATATGTACTTGAAAACCCAACAAACCGCTCATTTTGCGCTTTTCAGGATCCTCATCTGTAACCTCACTCATTAATACACCATTAATATAGTGTTGCATGTGGTTCCCCTTAACGATGATATGTATATCATTCCAGTCGTTGGTTTTAATTTTAGCTTTTAATGAATCTGCATTTCCTTCCTCATAGTTTTGTCCAGTGTAAACATTACCACCATCGATATCTGCTTGGTATCCTTTTAATGCATATTTAATTGTAGGAAGCTCCTCGCTTCTATAATTAATACCACTATTACCATCGACGCTTATGCGATACTTTGCTTTTAATTCAAAATCGGCAGGCAAGCTTTCACGGTATATTAAAAAGGTATTTGTTTTAATGGGTGTTTGTGGTGTTACCTCTCCAACAAAGCTATTGTCCTTTACTTTCCAAAAAGTGGTATCAGCATCCCAACCTGCCATGGACTTGCCATTAAATATTTTAACAAAGCCATCTTTCATTTGTTGTGCATTCGTTGTAAGTGTATTGCCCAACAAACAAATAGCGATTAGGATTCGGAAAAGATTTTTTTGATTCATTTAATTTTAAATTAATTTTTATCTGCCATTTTATTTAACACCACAATCCTTCCAACTACGCGTAGCTGCAGATTGCGAAACTGCATCACAAACTTTTTGTGTATCCAATGCTTCTTTAAAAGTAGGGGAACAAGATTCGCCCGTTTCAATGCTTCTTAAAAAATCAGCAGCTTGATGTACAAAAGAATGTTCGTATCCAATACTTAATCCTGGAACCCACCACTTGTCCATGTAAGGATGATCGCCGTCGGTGATATGTATGGTTCTCCAGCCTTTTAATTTTGATTCGTCGGTATTATCATAAAACTCCAATCTGTTTAAGTCATGTAAATCCCAACGAATAGATGCATTCGCACCATTAATTTCAAAAGTATATAATGCTTTATGTCCACGTGCATATCTGGTAGATTCAAATAAACCCAATGAACCATTATTAAAATGGCATAAGAAAGAACATGCATCATCTATTTTCACCTCTTCTACTTTTCCTGTTAATTGATGCATACGTTGCTTAACAAATGTCTCGGTCATAGCAGATACATCTTTAATGCCGCCATTCAACCACATCGCTGTATCAATACAGTGTGAAAGCAAATCACCCAATACGCCCGAGCCTGCTACGGCAGCGTCCATGCGCCACAATCCTTCACCACCTTGTGGTAGCGCTTCATTGATGGTCCAATCTTGTAAAAAGTTGGCGCGGTAATGATATATTTTTCCAAGTTTACCTGAGTCAATAATTTGTTTTGCTAAAGTAACTGCCGGTAGTCGGCGATAGTTGTACCATACAGTATTTTTTACACCTGCTTTTTCAATAGCATCCACCATTAATTGTGATTCTGCTAAATCGCGCGCTAATGGTTTTTCACATAAAATCATTTTTCCTGCGGCCGCTGCAGCGATTGCGATTTCAGCATGTGTATCATTGGGTGTACAAATATCTACAGCATCAATATCCGCTCTTGCGATAATTTTTCTCCAGTCCGTTTCAAAACTTTCATAGCCCCATTGTTCT
>RFZW01000113.1 GCA_009920495.1 Chitinophagia bacterium | reverse complement strand
TCAAATTAGAGAAGCGCTTAGCAACCAACAAGAAGAAGGCATTGATTTTTTACAAGATTTTAAAACCTCTTTTTTAGCAGAGGAAATTTATGTGTACACACCCAAAGGGGAAGTGAAAATGTTACCCATTAATAGCTCGGCCTTGGATTTTGCTTTTTATATCCATACCGCCATTGGATCCAAATGTATCGGGGCCAAAGTGAATCATAAATTGGTGCCCATTAGCCATAAATTACGTAGTGGTGATCAAATTGAAATTATCACCAGTAATAAGCAAAAACCCAATGACGACTGGCTGAATAATGTGGTGACTGCGAAAGCTAAAAATAGTATTAAGGATGCTTTGCGCGAAGAAAAAAAATCAATTGCAGAGGAAGGCAAGTATACTTTACAACGAAAATTGGAAAGTATTGGCGCACCTTACAGCCCTTATAATATTGACCAATTAGTCAATTACTATAAACAGCCTAGCCAACTTGATTTGCATTTCAAAATTTCAAAAAAACAAATTGATTTAAAGGAGCTAAAATTATTCTTGGTCCTTGGCGATAAAATTGAAGCCCCTAAACCCATCCATATTGCACCTGAGCCTGGTCATGATACAAATCCGAATAAATTTATTCCAAAGAAAGAATCGGAGTTAATCATTTTTGGTGAATCCAGCGATCAAATAAAGTACAGCTTAGGAAAATGCTGTAACCCTATCCCAGGGGATGATGTTTTTGGTTTTGTCAGCACGGGGAAAGGCTTAATTATTCATCGAACCAGCTGCCCCAATGCCACCCAACTTTTGGCAAATTATGGCCATCGGGTGGTGAAAACCAAGTGGGCGAAAAATAAAGAAATTTCCTTCCTAACAGGGCTTAGTATTGTAGGTATGGATGATGTGGGTGTGGTGAATAATATTACCTCCATTATTAGTGGGGAGCTTAAAATTAATATTGCCGCCATCACCATCGAATCGAAGGACGGCTTATTCGAAGGAACCATCAAAGTATATGTCCACGACAAAGATGAACTTGAATTATTGGTGGAAAAAATAAAATCGGTGAGTGGAATCCAACAAGTTAACAGATTTGACACCGAAACTGTGTAAAAGTTAGTTCAATTAATAATGGTTTAAATAGGTAATCAACAATACTTATTTTTGTGTTCTCAAATATTAATCCATGGTAGATGTAATTTTAGGACTTCAATGGGGTGATGAAGGAAAAGGTAAAATTGTTGATTATTTCGCGCCCAATTACGATGTTATCGCAAGGTTTCAAGGGGGTCCAAATGCAGGACATACTTTATATGTGAATGGCACTAAAATGGTATTACACCAAATCCCTTCTGGCATTTTTCATCAGGATAAAATTAACATTATTGGTAATGGAGTGGTTTTAGATCCTGTTACCTTAAAAAAAGAATGTGATGCTGTTAAAGCAATGGGGGTGGATGTGAAAAAAAATCTTTTTATATCAGAACGTACCAACATTATTATTCCTTCGCACCGAGCACTTGACAAAGCATCTGAATTGTCAAAGGGAGATGGAAAAATTGGCTCAACGTTAAAAGGCATTGGACCTGCCTATATGGACAAAACAGGCCGTAATGCAATTAGAGTAGGTGATTTACTAAGTAAAAATTTTATTAGTAAATACATTGCGCTTCGCATGAAGCACCAAAAAATATTAGATAGCTACAATTTCAATGAAGATATCAGTGAAATGGAAACTGAGTTTTTTGAAGCGCTTGAGTTTTTAAAAACCTTGAATATCATCAACTGCGAATACTTTATTAATGATCAAATTTCCAAAGGGAAAAAAGTATTGGCCGAAGGTGCCCAAGGATCTATGTTGGATATTGACTTTGGTACTTTTCCATTTGTGACATCTTCCAATACCATTTCAGCAGGAGTTTGTACTGGCTTAGGGATTTCTCCAAAATTAATTGGTGAGGTATTTGGAATTTCTAAAGCGTATTGTACCAGAGTGGGCAGCGGACCCTTCCCTACTGAACTTCATGATGCCAAAGGTGAGGAACTTCGTAAAATAGGAAGTGAATTTGGCGCTACCACCGGAAGACCACGTCGCTGTGGTTGGATTGACCTAGTGGCTTTAAAATTTGCCTGCATGATCAATGGTGTAACACAAATTATTATGACCAAGGCGGATATATTAGATTCATTTGCCGAATTAGAACTAGGTGTTGCATATGAAATGGAAGGAAAGCAAATTGACTATGTTCCATTTCAAATTGTAGGCACACCAGTGACCCCTATTTGGAAAAAAATGGCTGGATGGAATACCGACTCTACAAAAATGAAAGAGGAAAAGGAATTACCTGCAACCATGAAGTCATATATAGAATTTATTAATAGTTACCTAGGGGTGCCCGTTAAATTTGTTTCTAATGGACCTGGCAGAGACCAAATAGTACATTTATAAACTATTAGTTGTTGCAACAATAATCAATGTAGAAAGTTTTAAAATTTCTAAAAAAAACACGCTGTTTTTTTGGTAAATAAAAATTTAGTTTGAAAATTTACATTGTAATTTTGAAAGACTTATGGCAGTGAAAATCGCAAAAGAAAAGAAAAGTAAAGAAGTAAAGCCTACGCAAAATAAAGCGGCTATACTTAAACCTGTATCCAAAAAAAAGGTGGCGGATGAGGAGGATGATTTGGATGAGGAGGATGCAATAAATGATGATTGGGAAAAAGCCGAAGACGATAGTTGGGATCCCGACTTCGAGGAATTTGATATGCCAAAAAAATCAACGAAAGCCAAAGGCAAATCAAAAAAAGAAGATGACGATGATGATTTTTCTTTAGATGATGATTTAAAAAGCTTAGATGACGATGATGATTTATTCGATGACAAAGACGACTTAGACGATTATTAATCAAATCAACACTTAGTCCCTTATTTTATATAAAGATTGTATGGAGGCCTGTAAAATTTCATTTTTATGGGCCTCAAATATTTGAAGCTTATCCTTCGGCAGGATTAATTCAAAAGATTTCCCAGCAGCCAATACTTTTTCGATTTGCGGATTTAAATTCATTAATTTTTCAAGTGGGAAGGATACAAACTCCGCAATGATTTGTGCACTATACCTTCCTTTGATTTCCAACCTTGCTAGGTTTTCGTTCACGGCCTCCTTTTTTTTAATTAAAGTGGGCTTATTTAAATAGGTAACCAAATTGGTTTGATCTGATTCGAAAACATAAATAGTGGCAATGAATTTTTTTACATGATCCCTGGTTTCAAGCGGCAGTTGATACTGCAAGGCCCAAAAATCATTTGTCTTCATTTTCTTAATCGTCTGTCTCAATCTGCCTGCACCTCCATTATAAGCTGCAACCACCAATAACCAATCGCCAAACTCATCATACAACTCCTTTAAAATAGTAGCAGCTGCCTGCGTACTTTTTTCATAATCGGTTCGTTCATCATTGGGTGTTAACTTTAATCCTAAACGAGTGGCTTCGGCTGGCATAATTTGCCACGGCCCTACTGCACCAGCCCATGAAGTCACATCCGAACTCAAATGACTTTCAATCACACTTAAATATTTCAACTGTGTTGGGATTCCCTTGCTTTCTAAAATAGCATCATATAAATTAAAGTAGGGTTTGGCCCAAGTTTTCATTTTGCGCAAGCCCGCACCTTGCTTATCCATATAGGTTTGAATAAAACTAATGGCTTTTTCATTAAGCTCGTATTGCAAAGGCCCTCTTTTCACTTCTGCAGCATTCACCGTAAACAAACTTGTAAACCCTACCCTAAATTGGGTGCTGGTATCTTCCAGATTTTTTTGAATAGCAATGGTGGAAGGCTTGACCGTATCGTATTGATTATATCCTGCACCACTGACCTGTAATTGAATCAATGAAATTGCAATAATACTATTGGTGATACGCTTAATAATATGATAGTTGCATTTAGGATACATGATTGACAAATGCTATGCAATTTTAGTTTCTAGAAGGGCTTCAGAAAATTGTAATAACCCCGTTTCATTAAATGAGGCACTCATTACCTGCAAGCCAAAGGGCATTCCATTCGAATGTTTAAATAGCGGTAATGAAATTGCAGGGATCCCAACTAAGTTGGCATACACGGTATAAATATCTGCCAAAAACATTTCAGTGGGCGTATGATGATGCGCACCTAAATTAAAGGCAGTCGTTGGAACGGTAGGACAAACGAGCATATCATATTTTTTGAACAATTCATTAGTTAAATCCACTAATTGTTGTCGCACTTGTTGTGCTTTGGTAAAATAGGCATCAAAATAACCTGCACTCAAAACAAAGGTTCCTAATAATATTCTTCTTTGTACTTCTGCACCAAATCCTTCTGTCCTACTTAACTTATATAAATCAGTTAAATCAGCCATGGGCTGACTTGTTCTATGTCCAAATTTTATTCCATCAAATCGAGATAAATTACTGGACGCCTCTGCAGTCGTTAATACGTAATAGGTCGGCACCAAATAATTAAGCAATGGAAAGTCAATCGCTTCCACCGTATAACCAGCTCCTTTTAATTGCGCGAGGTAGGCCGTAGTTTGATTTTTAATTTCCTGATCCAAACCGGGATGCGAAAGTGTTTCTTTAAAGTAGGCCACTTTTTTAGGCGTCGCTTTATTTAATTCATTGGAATAGGAAGGAACAGCATTGGAAGATACCGTACTGTCAAATTCATCTTGGCCTGCGATTACTTCAAGTACCAATGCAGCATCACTCACTGATTTTGAAAATATACCTATTTGATCAAAGGAAGATGCATATGCAATTAAACCATACCTTGAAATGCGACCATAACTTGGCTTGAGTCCAATCACACCGCAGAAATCTGCAGGCTGCCGAACTGAACCACCGGTATCTGATCCTAAGCTCACCATACACATATCAGATTGCACGGCTACGGCTGAACCTCCTGATGATCCACCTGGCACTTTTGTAGGATCGATGCCATTTTTTACAGGACCGTATGCTGAATTTTCATTACTACTTCCCATCGCAAATTCATCGCAGTTTTGACGACCAATAATGATGGCACCCTCTGCCAATAATTTCTCAATGGCAGAAGCAGAATAAACTGCTGTATAATTTTCTAAAATTTTTGAAGCAGCACTTACTTTGTGCCCTTGATAACAAAGTACATCTTTGATACCCACCACAACGCCATGTAATTTACCCAAAGCACCACCTGTAGATTTGTTTTGGGCGCGCAATTCATCTAATGCTATAGCGCGCTGTTTTGCATCCTCGGTAAATACTTCTAAAAAGGCATTGAGATTTTCATTGCGCGCAATTTGATCCAAGTAATAATCCACTGCTTGAACGCACGACATGCTTCCTGCTTGTAAAGCAGTATGGTAGTCTTTGATTGTAGTAAAACGAAACAAAGGCTAAAATGTTAATTGATAAAAAATTGATTGGCGATCCACAGGTAGGCCAAAAAACTAAGAAGCTTTCTCGTCTTTTTCTTTGATACCTTCTTCGATTTCTTTTTTTACATTGTT
>RFZW01000112.1 GCA_009920495.1 Chitinophagia bacterium | reverse complement strand
TGATAATTTTTTCTCTAAAAATTCTTGCTCATCATATTCGTCATCAATTTCTCCAAATATCTCTTCTAATACATCCTCCATAGTAACAATTCCCGCAGTGCCCCCAAATTCATCCACCACCCAGGCAATGCTTTTACGTTTTTTGGAGAATAGGTTGATTAAATCTGCGGCATTCATACTTTCCGGAACCAAGGGTATGGTATGGAGTATGCTCGCAATGGTCGTAGGCTTTTTAAATAAGTCTAACTGATGTACATATCCTACAATCGTATCTAGCGTATCATCGTATACAATTAACTTACTCAATTTTGTTTCCATAAAAATTTCAGTAAGTGATTCGATGCTAGTTTGTAAATCAACACCTACAATTTCTGTACGAGGAACCAAACATTCTCTAATTTTTATATCAGGCAGACTTAGTGCGTTTTCAAACAAATCGGTATTTAATTCTTGTTGTTCTTTTTGGTCCTTTGATTGTTGTACAAAGTGCGCCAAATCAACTTTAGTAAATGCTTCTTTTTTATTGACCAATCTTACTTGAAATAAGTTACGCAAAACCCATTGGGCTAAATTAACGAGTAGTAGGGTAAGGGGTCTGAATAAAATATGGAAAAAATTAGCGATTGGTGCAAATGTGTTGATCATAGATGCAGCCCTTGCTTTAAATATTGCCTTGGGCCCTAACTCACCAATTAATAAAATGACAAGTGTTGATAATATGGTATTCCCTAATAAAACAGAATAGTTGCCTGGGTTAAAATGATCCCAAATAAGTATGTCGAGTAGCTCTTCAAACAAAATACCAAATACAACCAATGAAATATTTAAACCGACTAAGCAGGTGCCAATAAATTGTGTGGGCTCGGCTAAAAATTTTGCTATAATTTTTCCTGATCGTCCCCCTTGTTTTTTCTTAAGTTCTAAGCTTAACCGATTCGCACTTACAAATCCAATTTCATATCCTGAAAAGAATCCAATGAGTGCAAGTGAAGCGATAATAGCGAATAACATAACAAATTAATTTACTAGTACTCTGGTAATTTTGGTTTGGTTTCAACAATACCTTCTATTTGTTCCATAATTTCGGGCGTTAATAAAGCGGCAGTATCGAGTGCAGTTAAATTATCTAACAGTTGTGCTTTACTTGTCGCTCCTAAAATAGCTGTAGTGACATTGGGGTTTTTGATACACCATGCAATACTTAAAGATGCAGTGCTAACTTTAAGCGCTTTTGCAATCGCACCCAACTGTTGTACTTTATTTATTTTTTCTTGCATTAACCAACGATCTCTTAACCACTCAAAACCTTCTATTTGGAATCTTGATCCTTCGGGTATACCATCATTGTATTTGCCTGTTAATAATCCTGCAGCAAGGGGGCTCCAAATGGTGGTGCCTAATCCAACATTTTTATATATTTCTAGATATTCTGCATCCACTTTACTTCGCTCAAATAAATTATACTGTGGTTGTTCCATCGCTGGTCCAATGAGTCGATAGGCTTCAGCAATTCGGTGTGCTTCCATAATTTCAACACCGCTCCATTCACTGGTGCCCCAATACAAAATTTTACCTTGCTGTATCAAAGTATTCATTGTTTGAACGACTTCGGCAATCGGCATTTTTTTATCTGGACGATGACAAAAATATAAATCTAAATAATCAGTTTGTAATCTTTGTAAAGCTTCATGACAGGCCTCTGTTAAATGCTTTCTACTTAAGCCAGTTTGATTAGGTTTGTTTTCCTTACCTCTCCATCCAAAATAGGCTTTGGAAGAAAGTACAATTGAGGTTCGATCCCAGCTTTTTTTACTTAGAACACGGCCCATCATTTTTTCACTTTCTCCAGCAGCATACACTTCGGCATTATCAAAAAAATTGACGCCTTGATCATAGGCAATGCCCATGAGCTCGTCTGCTATTTTGTCGTCAATTTGTTTATGAAAGGTGACCCAGCTACCAAAGCTTAACGTACTTAATTGTAACCCGGTTTTACCCATGTATCTGTATTCCATCTTTTATTTATTTAGGGGTTAATCCACTGCTATCACTAATAATGGCAAAGCTGTTGGATTGTGGCTTGAATATGTGAATATCGGTTAAATTTTGGTTGGCTTCAAATCCCTTACCATAAATTTTTGCAATAGGGTTGTGTTGTTTGACAATGACATCCTTGTCGGTATGGAAGGTGTTGGTATTTTGATCCCAATACATTTCTTCCGACCATAAAGTGTCACCTAAAATATTATAAACCACCACATGGTCACGTAAAAAAACTTTATTTTCCGCTTCAATATAATTGGCATAATTAGCAGTTAGCTTGCTTTCAACCACTAAACTGTCTTTGTAAAAATCAACTTTTAGGGAAGCCGGGAATTCAATCATTTTGCCACTATCTAATAAATATTTATTCATCAATGGCGCCATTAATTTGGCACTAACCTTTCCATCATTGCTAATATATATGGCTACATCCTTGCCAACATCAATACCCCCTGATTTGGAACCTAAGGCCTTCACTTCATTGACATTGTTTTCGCAACCAAAAAAAATGCAGCTACTTACACAAGCAACTGCTATTTTAAAATAGATATGTGATGAAATATTAATCATACTTTCTTTTGTTGAACCAAATATCACTTAAGCTATATCCTAAAGTAAATTGTATAAAACTTTCATTAAAATTATTCACGCTTGTTCCTCTTTTTCCAAACTGCATTGCTAAATTGATCAACGTATATTGATAATCATACGAGCGATATTTACGAATTGGCAATCCCATACCTAAGGTTACTCCTGAAACTTTTAAACCATTATTATCAATGTTGGCATAATCCTTACCATTAAAAAATCCCACACGATAAGTAACGGTTGACCAATAGCTTTCATATTTAGTAGGATTAGGGCAATACTGTCCACCTACGCGCAACATCCATGAATTAGAAAGCATATCTTTTTGTCCATAAAATGCGTATTTGTCTTTCCATGCAGCTCCGCTAAATTCAAGTCCAATGACCCAATTATCATAAATAGCTCTAGGGCTAATTTCTTTTTTATGAAGCGCAATCCCAAAACTATATACACCTGGCACTTTGATAGTTCCACCCAAGTTGGATTGTAACGAAACAGTATCTATAGGTGCATCAGAAGTAGATGTGAATACCCCGGTAGACCTTAGGATATCCTGCTTGCCATTTAATCTTTGATCTAAATTGTAGGTAGCACCATAGCTAATGCTGTATTCTGTTTTATCACTTGGAATTTTACCTATAACCGTTTTAATGGCAAACTCGCCTTGTATACCCATATTTAAAAATAAGCCTGAATAAATGGTATTGGTACTAGATAAAGACTGGTAATAATGGGTTGAATCGGTATTGTATAAAAATGACTTTCTGGTCTCAATATTTTTGCGTCCAAAATTAACACCGGTGTTAAAACCTAAACTAATATTTTTCCATGTTTTACCTACTCCGAAAAATACTTGATTTAAACCGCCATCCCCTTTATAATTATTAAGGATAGAATCACCTGTTTTTGTTAAATAACTAATCTCATTGATAGAATAATTGATTTGCGAAATAGGTCTTAATCCAAAAGCCATCCCTATTTTTTTAACCTTATTAATGGGTACCCCAATGGCTAAATAATTTGGAGACATATAGTTTGACTTTTCTCTTCCAACAGGATTGGTTCTTTTTAAAGTATTGCTATTGATATTTATCCCTAGATCGAATGTGGTTAAATAGATACTACCATAAGTAGCGGGGTTATTAAAATTCACACTTTGACCATAGCTGCCATTCATACTGCTGGTATATGCGGTTGTAAAACCACCCATTCCTTGACTTGCCGCATTTTGGTTATTGTATACTTCATTTCCTAAACCATATCTGGAAAAGGGAGAATTAATTTGAGCCTGAGTGGGGGTTAAAAAACACACTAAACCTATGATAGGGATTAACCTAATTATTTTTTTCGCAGATAGCATAAAGTCCTTTATATATTAAATTTTGGTCGGCAAATATCCTCTTTTTTATGTGAGGTACAAAATAACTAATATCGCCGCCGGTTAATAGCACGTTAAAGTTCCCATATTTATCGGCATAAGCGGCAATTATTCCATCAATTTCAGCCGCCATACCTAAAATTACGCCACTTAATAGGTTGGTTTTAGTGTCATAACCGACCAAAGGGAACTCATTGGAAGCCTCAATAAGGGGTAAAAGGGCAGTTTGTTCGTGCATTGCCCTAAAACGCATTTGCATGCCTGGTGAAATGCTTCCCCCTAGAAATTCATGGGCTATATTGACAAAATTGTAGGTTATACAGGTGCCAAGGGAAATAATTAAGTTGTGTTGGTTGGGGTAAAGATCCACAGCTGCCGCTACAAGTGCAAGTCGATCAGCGCCAATGGTTTCTGGTTTGCCCACCGGAGTGGTGAAATTGATAAAAGAGGCGGGTCCTAAAAGATGAAATTTTGAATGCGCTGCTAACAGCGTTTCAATAGCTTTGTCATGATGAATGACAGAGGATAAGATTGTTTTGTCAGGTTTAATTTCATGCAACAATGCTTGCATTGTTTCCAGATGGTCGTTTTCAAGTACGCGCATTTCTAATAGCGCCTTATTTTTAAAAATAGCAGCTTTTAATCGGGTATTACCAAAATCAAAACAAATGGTGACTGACATTGAAATTATTGAATTCCAAATTTAAACCCTTTACTTGAAATGGGCTTTAAAAATTCAATTGGAATGTAAAATTTTCAAATATTGGGAGAGAATCCAAAAATGACTGAAATTGGGTATAATTTCGCAGTGGCAATAAAGTTAAATGATCCATGAAAATAGCAGGTTTTACAATTATTAAGAATGCAATAGTGAACGATTTTCCCATTGTGGAAGCAATTAAATCGATTTTACCTGTGGTGGATGAAATGATTGTTTTAATTGGAGATAGCACAGATGCAACCATTGCCTTGATTGAATCCATTGGCGATCCTAAAATAAAAATTCATCATTCGGTTTGGGATAAAAATTTAAGAAAAGGGGGTGTAGTATTGGCTGTTGAAACTGACAAAGCCTTTTTTTTTGGCACTTATGATTATGTAGGGGATAGTCGAAAGTGGTATGCGCATGAAGTGCGCATCATTAGAAATAATAAAAAGATTACTGCTTATAGGGATGCGCAGGGTTTTAGGATAGGTAAAACAAAATTACCAGTAGCCAATATCAATGCTTCCATTTATCATTATGGCTGGGTGAAAAGTCCCGAGCAAATGCGCAAAAAACAAAAAGAGAGTAGTGTATTTTGGCATGATGATACGCAAATGCAAAAAATTATTTCAAGTCCTGACTATTATGATTTTAGTGGGTTTGATTCTTTAGAAAAATTTACAGATACGCATCCAATCGTAATGAAGGAGAGAATCATTCGAAAAAATTGGGCCATTGATTTAGATATTTCAAAAAAGAAATTCTCATTAAAGAATTTAATTTTATACTACTTTGAAAAATGGACGGGCATTCGACCATTTGATTTTAGAAATTATA
>RFZW01000111.1 GCA_009920495.1 Chitinophagia bacterium | reverse complement strand
ACCTCCTCAAAACTCAGGGAGAGGCAATCGGCAGGTTGCATTTGAGCTATAGAAAACTGTCCAATTTGGGACCGAATTAATCTTACAACGGGGAAGCCCACACTTGCAAACATTTTACGGACCTGCCTATTTTTACCTTCGGTGAGCTGAATTGATACCCAGCTGGTAGGAATGCTTTTTCGCACCCGAATGGGTGGATTTCTTTCGGGTACCAATAGGTTATCGGGTAATATTTTAAGTGTCGCTTTTTTAGTTTCATAGGTTTTTCCATCTACTGAAATGGTCACACCCTTTGATAAGGACTCAATTGCATCATTAGTGATTGCGCCATCCACTTGTACCCAATAAGTTCGTGCATGCGCAAATTTTGGATGTAATAATTGATGATTAATACTTGTATCATTCGTTAATAATAATAAACCTTCACTATCATAATCCAATCGACCCACTGGATAAACATCCTTCGGTACATTCAAGATATCTTTTAAGCATAATTTACCATCCGACGATGTAAACTGTGATAAAACTTGATAAGGTTTATATATTAAATAATATTCCATTTTTACAGTTGAATGAAAAAACAAAGTCCCCCTGAATGCTCAAGAGGACCTCGTATATGGATGGGTTAGTAAGTACGGGAATTGAATTCCCTTCACAATATTAAATATACTTTTTTCTAATTCAAAAAATATTTTAAACAAATTTATTGCGGTTATCCACATATTGCCATTTTTATCCGATTATTTTATAGTAAAAAAATGCCTTTGCTAGCATTAAAAAAATTATAATTCAATCAATAATATTATTTTGTAATTGTCTGAAACATTGATGAATAAAGGGTTTTATTAATTTGTATTATTTATATTTTTATAAATTAAACCTATTAAATGTTATGATTTTTTATATAACGAGGGGGTTAATTTATGCACTTAATGATGAAAAAAATATTTTTATAAAAAAGGGTCATTACCTTTGATTTAGGCCAAAATACAACTTATGAAGCTACTTACACCCGTTTCTGTTGCATGGTTATCCAAATTAACCAATGCTGAAATTATCGGTAATCAACACTTAGAAATTACTGGCGTGAATGAAATTCATCAGGTTGAATTAGGTGATATTGTGTTTGTTGATCATCCGAAATACTATAATACTTGTTTAAACAGCGAAGCAAGTTGTATTATTATTAATGATAAAAATGTAATAGTACCCGAAGGAAAGGCATTGTTGTTTTGTACTGATCCATTTGAAGCTTATTTAAAAATTGTAGCACATTTTAAGCCATTTATTCCTTGTTCAAAAGCAATAAGTGATGATGCAATTATAGGAGAAGGAACTATTATCATGCCAAATGTTTTTATTGGACCCAATGTAACGATTGGTAAAAATTGTGTGTTGCATCCGAGTGTTTCTATTTTATCAGATACCATAATTGGTGATGAGGTAATTATTCAAGCCAATACGGTGATTGGAAGTGATGCTTTTTATTATAATACAAAAAAGGACCGCCAGGATTGGTATAAAAAACTACTCAGCTGCGGCAGGGTGGTCATTCAAGATAAGGTGGAAATAGGCGCCGGTTGTACCATTGATCGCGGGGTGAGCGGTGATACCATTGTGGGAAGGGGCACTAAGATTGACAATATGGTACATATTGGACATGATACCCAAATTGAAGCCAATTGCTTATTTGCAGCAGGGGTTGCAATTGCGGGTGGGGTTCAAATAAAGTCAGGAGTGACTTTATGGGGCCAAGTTGGGGTGACTAAAACAATAACTATTGGGGAAAATGCCACTGTATTAGGTCATTCAGGCGTTACTGGTAGTTTGGCTGGCAATAAAGTTTATATGGGATTCCCCGCGGAAGATGCTGGCATTAAGAAAAGAGAAATTGTTTGGATAAAACGCATCCCAGAATTATGGAAGAAGGTGATGGAATAAATGTTTGCTAGTTAGATACAACCCAAATGCATGCTAGTCGGTTAAATGATACAGCTGTTTCAATTCTTTACAAATACGCGTAATACTTTCTGGTAATGGGCGATATTTAAAATCAGGAAACGCTTTTAATAGTTTCGTGTTATCAAAATGCACAACCGCTTGCGCAGTAGCTGCTGTTTCCTTGGTTAATAAAGGTGACTTCCCTGTAATCAAACCTTTGATTGCTTCTAATCGCCACACAATAGCCGTTAGTAAAGGTGTTACACGACGATACGGAGGGCGCTTATTAAAAGCTTGTGCGATTAAACTAAAAATATATTGGTATTGCACATTTTCAGCGCTAACAATATATCGTTCACTTGTAATTGTGCTATCCATTAATAATTGCATCACATCCACCACATCCATGACATCTACAAAACCGCTCACGCCAGTGGTAAACCATGGAAATGCTTCATACGCTGATTTGAAAATGCCCGAAGATCCCTTGGTCCAATCTCCTGCTCCTAAAATGATCACTGGATTAACGACAGCTACATTTAATCCTTCTGCCATACCGCGCCATACTTCCATCTCTGCTAAATACTTCGTTTTCCCATATTCACTATTACTCGTTTCCGAAGTCCAATTCATAGTTTCGTCAATTGGGGTTCCAATACGTATACGACCTAATGCGGCAACCGAACTTACATAAACTAGTTTTTGTATTTTATGTTCTAAACAGGCATTCACCACATTCGCAGTTCCTTCCTGATTCGCGATCAACATTTTTTGTTGGTCCTTAGGGGCAAATGAAACAATGGCTGCACAATGATATACTTGTGTCACTCCTTGCATCGCCTTCGTTAAGGAAACCACATCTAAAATATCACCCAAAATCCAGTTTACTTTTTCCGCGCCTTCAAAACTGGGAATAGTTTGACGATACAACGCAACCACTTGTTTGTCTTTGGCAAGCAATGACTTTATTAAATGTGAACCCACAAGACCACTTGCACCTGTTACAAAAATCATGGCTTACTCTTTTAATAGTTTAGATATATCTTGTTTTAATTGCTCCACTTCCAATACTTTCAGTCCATCATAAATTTTACCACGCACTTTTCCTTGTCGGTCCACTAAAGCAAAAAATTGGGTATGAATAAATTGATCCTCTATTTTTTCAACATTGTTTTTGGGATCGTCTAATAAATAAGATCCGCGTGCCATTTGATATAAACTATCCTTGCGTCCTGTTAAAAAAATCCATTTTTTTGTATTCACTTGTAAGGAATCTGAATAATGCTTCAGTACGGAAACCGAGTCTGTGCCTGGATTACAGGTATGTGATAAAATTTGAAAGTCAGACTCATTTTTATAAATCTCATACACCTGTTTCATATTTGTATTCAACTTTGGACAGATACCTTTGCAGGTGGTAAAAAAATATTCTACGACGGTAATTTTATTTAATAAATTTTTATCGGTAACTGCTTCTCCATCCTGATTGGTAAAACTAAAGGGTTGCACATAACTTAATACAGGCATTTTCACTTTCCAATTGTCGGTACCCCTAAATACAAAATAATAAAAGGCGAGTAATAAAATGGTAAAAAATAAAAGATAGAATTTCGTTTTCTTGGACATAGTTAACTATTTAATCAAGTTCGCAGTAACAATACAAATTAGGACAATACCCCACGTTGCATTTTTACTCAACAAAGGTAATATTATTTTAGAGGAACCGAGACAGGTTGTGCTAATATAACAACATTGGATTATCTTTGTGCTATGTTTAAAAATTGGAATTGGGACGCAGTTGGAATTGGAGCTTCATTGGCTTGTGCCATTCATTGCGCTTTATTGCCTTTGTTTTTTAGCAGTTTGCCCCTACTAGGAATCAATATTTTACACAATATCCAATTTGAATTAGGCATGATCTTACTTTCTTTTGGCATTGGTGCTTATTCATTATACCACGGTTACAAAAAACACCATCACTCCTACAGACCCATCATTTTATTTACCATCGGAATTGGATTAATGTTAAGCAGAATGCTTTTCAGAGAGTTGGATTTAATCTTATTATTTCCTGCAGCATTTTTTATCATTATTGCACATATCAATAATCACAATAGCTGTCGTATGCATAACCATGCACACGCGGATGACTGCGATCACTAAGCAAAAGTATAGCTCATCTCTCCATCCTTTTCATCCTTGAGCTGAATACCCATGTCCGTTAATTGATTTCTAATTTTATCGCTGGTGGCAAAGTCCTTGCGAGCTTTGGCATCTTTACGAATCTCAATCAACAACTGAATAACACTATTTAATTGTTGGCGATTGGCGCCTTTATCCACTTTCAAACCCAATATATTTTCAATGAATAAGGTAAGTTGTTCCTGTGCAAATAGCCAAGTAGCCCCGGATAGCGCATCTATTGCAATATGCTTATCCTTTAAAGAATTAATCGTAGGAATGATTTCAAATAAATTAGCGACCACTTTTGCGGTGTTAAAATCATCTTCCATAAACTCGGTTAGCTCCTTCAACCAAGTATTTACTTGTGTATCCAAATTCTCGTCCTTAGCGGCTGCGCCTGAAACAAAACTTTGCGCCTTTAACCACTCATAGGCTTCCATTAATCGACGTAATGCTTTTTCAGAAGCTTGTAAAGCTTCATTACTAAAATCAAGTGTGCCTCTATATTGGCTTTGCAATATAAAAAAGCGAACGGTCATGGGCGTATACGCTTGTGTTAGCTCATGATGATTCCCAGAAAATAATTCACTTAACTTAATCACATTATTATAACTCTTTCCCATCTTACGACCATTGATCGTAATCATATTATTATGCATCCAATAACGTGCAGGAATTTCATGATTGCATACCGTACTTTGTGCTATCTCACATTCATGGTGTGGAAATTGTAAATCCATGCCACCCCCATGTATATCAAACTTTTTACCTAAATACTTGGTAGCCATTGCGGAACATTCAATATGCCAACCCGGAAACCCTTCTCCCCAGGGGCTTTGCCATCGCATAATATGTTCTACCGGTGCTTTTTTCCATAAAGCAAAATCAACTTTATTTTTTTTCTCGTCTTGATTATCTAACTCACGCGTGGTATCCAATTGGTCTTCCAAATTACGACCACTCAAAATTCCATAAGGTTGATTTTTTTTAGAATAGTCCTCATTGTATTTTAAAACATCAAAATAAACAGAGCCATTCGCTTCATATGCATATCCATCTTGCATAATTTTTTTAATCATTTCTATTTGTTCAATAATATGTCCAGTCGCAGTAGGCTCGATACTTGGCGGTAAATTATTAAACTGATCCATGGCCCAATGATACAAGTGCGTGTATTTTTGCACGAGTTCCATGGGTTCTAATTTTTCTAATATTGCTTTTGAAGCTATCTTATCATCAGCCACCTTTCCTTCTTCTTCAAAATGTCCTGCATCTGTTATATTTCTTACATAGCGAACTTTATAGCCTAGATGCATTAAAAAGCGATACACCACATCAAAAGTGATGAACGGACGCGCATGCCCCAAATGACTTTCACCACTTACGGTAGGTCCACAAACATACATACCTACATTAGGTGCATTTAATGGTTCAAAAACTTCCTTTTGACG
>RFZW01000012.1 GCA_009920495.1 Chitinophagia bacterium | reverse complement strand
AATAACTTTATCGTGATTGCCAACAAGGACTTAACCATAAAAACGCCTATCAATAAATTCTTTGCCAATCAACTAATCAGTTGGCTCAATTCTATTGATTTCGGTAAGGGTTAAATTCGCCCTTTTTTAGCTCATTTTTTGCCTTTTTTCATTACATTTATACTTGTTAAACAAACAGTATTAGAATATTGTAATGCGCTCCATAGTTTCATATATAAAATATTTAATATTCATATTTGGGATATTATATGCGAGTGTGTCCATTGCACAGGATTTTTCCAATAAAGGAAGGGAGTTTTGGGTAGGGTATGGAAGCCATGTGAATATGTATAATTCAAATGGAACTGTTAATACAACGAACGGTGGATCCCAAAATATGGTTTTGTATTTCACTTCTGATCAAAACGCGAATGTTACTGTTGAAATTCCTGCAACAGGTTGGACAAGGACTTATAAAGTGCTTGCAAACCAAGTAACCACTTCAGATATTATTCCCAAAACTGGAACAGATGATGCAAGATTATCTGATGAGGGGAAGTCAAATAAAGGGATACATATTATTTCGGATGTTGGCATCATTGCGTATACGCATATTTATAATTCAAGTATTTCAGGAGCAAGTTTGTTATTTCCTGTAAGCACATTAGGGCGAGATTATTATTCAGTGAATTATACCCAAGTTTCAAATAGTCAATATTCCTATGGGTATACTTATGTAATTGCTACAGAGGATAATACTAATATTGAGATTATTCCTAGTGTTAATACATTTAATATTCCTAAAGGGGATACTTTAAGGGTTACTTTAAATAGAGGAGAAATTTATAATGTTTTTGGAAGAGTAGTTGTGCCTGGAACTGCTACCAATCAAAGATCAACAGGGGAAGATTTGACAGGAACAAGAATTAGGTCAATTGCTACTTCTACTAGTTCTTGTAAAAGAATTGCGGTATTCTCTGGTTCAGGAAAATTAAGTATTAATTGTACCACCAATGGTGCAGGCAGTGCAGACAATTATATACAACAGGCTTTTCCTTCAAGTGCATGGGGGCGTAGATATTTAACAGCCCCTACTAATAAAATGCCCAATAATTTTTATAGGGTAATTGTAAATAATCCTGCTACCAAAGTTAAATTAAATGGTACACTATTGAATACTGCTACTTTGGTTAATAATTTTTATTATGAATTTTCAAGTACCACTGCAAATTTAATTGAGTCAGATTTGCCGATAATGGTAGCGCAGTATATTACCACAGCCAATTCATGCGGTAACAATATAATTGGAGGAAATGGAGATCCGGAAATGATATATTTAAGCCCCATTGAACAAACCATTAATAAGGTTACGATAAATTCAACAAGTAATTTTAATATTGGGTCTGCTTACCATTTTGCAAATATTGTGATTCCCAAAAAAGGAGCTACATCTTTGAAAATAGATGGCGTCGCGCTTACTGGTTCAATTGTGCATCCAGGAGACACGAATTATTTATATTATCAACCCCAATTAACTGCAGGATCCCATACCATATCTTCAGATTCTGGGTTCAATGCTATTGCTTATGGTTATGGCGGAGCTGAATCATACGGATATAATGCAGGTGCGAATGTGATAGATTTATACCAACGATTAGAGGTCAACAATAATTTCAATACAGTTTATTTACCCATTACCTGTAAAGGAGTTAGTTCCAAAGCTTCGATCACTTTACCTTATAAGCCATTATCTTTGAAATGGAATATTCCCAATTATCCTAAGGATTCTATATACAATCCTATTCCAGATGACTCCACCCTAATCAATGGCAAAACGGTATATAAATATAGTTATAAAAATCCTTTTTTGTTCAATACTGCGGGTCAATATTTAATACAAGTAATTGCGAATAATCCCACTTTTGATGGTTGTAGTGGTGAACAAGATTTGTCATTTATTTTAACAGTTTCAGAACCTCCTAAAACAAAGGATAGTATTTTTACAACACATTGTTTAAGCGATTCAGTGAGTTTGAACGATAAAACGATACTTGCTAAAGATGATCGTGCTATCATTAAATATATGTGGGACTTTGGTACGGGTGTATTTAAGGATACTACGCCAAACATAAAATTTAAACCTGATACAGCTGGTAAATATAATATTCGACATTTTGTAATAAATGATATTGGATGTATTAGTGATACACTTACAGCGGACAGTTCAATTTTGCAATTAGCAATCATTGATAGTGTTCCAAAAATCAAATTTTCAATTTCTGATACGACTTGCTTAAATACAGCATTAATATTAAGGGATTCGACAGTATCATCACCTAAATCAACATTAGCAAATTGGGTATGGAACTATGGGGACGGATCGCCGTTGGATTCTAGTACCACAAATCAGCCTAAGTCGCATGTTTATAATAATTTACAAAGCTATCGACCTATTTTAAATTTAACTACACTAAATGGCTGTAATGTATCCGATTCAATAAGTTTTACAAATAGGCCCTTCCCTGTAGTAGGATTTTCATTGCCCGATGCTTGTTTGTATAATGCCTTGGCAACTTTTTTGGATACTTCAAGTATTGTCGATAATAATTTAAATTTTAAATATCTCTGGAATTTCGGTGATGCTAATGCAACCACTTCGAATCCGAATACCTCCATATTGAAAACGCCTACGCATAAATATAGTAGTGGAGGTGATTATAATATAATACTTCAAGTGGCAAGTGAATATGGTTGTGTTTCACTTGATACCACTATTTTTAAAGTAAGTGGTGCAATTCCGCATCCTAAGTTTAATGTTTTAAAAAGTACAGCTTTGTGTACAAATGAAGATGTAACTATTGAAAATATCTCCACTATTGATTTCGGTACAATTGATAAAGTGGTTGTGTTTTGGGATAATGATAATATAAAAGATAGCACCGTTGATACAAGTCCGAGTGTAGGAAAAAAGTATGCATACCGTTATTTGGATTATAATTATCCTGCTAAAATGAGTTATGATATTAGACTAAGGGCTTACTCGGGAACTACTTGCATGGCAGATACAATTATAAAGGTTAATTTAATTCCACATCCACAAGTTGGGTTCATATTGCCGGAGGTATGTTTGGAAGATAGTTATGCAGAATTTATTGATACGACAAAAATTTCCGACAACACAAATAGCCAGTTTAGGTACTTATGGAATTTTAATGTGGTTCCTCCCTTAAACAAAAAATTACCAAGTATACCAGCAGGATCAGCAACGCAAATTAATCCGCGTATAAAGTATAATGACTTTGGTGTATATCAAGTATCACTTCAGGTGACGCAAAATACGACAGGTTGTGTTTCTTCCATTACCTCTAATTTTACAGTAAATGGGGCTATTCCCAAAGCCAATTTTAAAGTATTAAAGGATACCGCTTTATGTACGAACGAGGATGTCCGTATTGAAAATCTTTCATCAGTTGATTTTGGAGATATCGGTAAATTAATCATCTTTTGGGATGCGCAAAATAATTTGAATGATACCACACAGGATGAGTTCCCCTATATTGGTAAAGTCTATAAGCATAGATATACAGGGTACGCTTATCCTAATAAAATGAATTATAAAATTAAAATGTTTGCATCTTCAGGGGGTACTTGTACGGACGATACAACACTTGCAATTTCCTTAGTGCCGCATCCTAAGGTGGGCTTTACTTTACCCAATGGATGTTTACAAAATGGCATAGCCAATTTTTCAGACACTTCCAGCATATCTGACAAAACCAATAATTTCAAATTTTTATGGAATTTTGGGGATGTAGTTAATAATTCAGATGTAAATAAAAATACATCTCATGTTTATAATGCTTCAAAAAATTATAATGTACAATTACAGGTAACCAGTGTAAAGGGTTGTATTGATTCAGTTACTACGGTATTTAAGGTGAATGGTGCCATCCCTAAAACTAATTTTAATGTTATCAAGGATACAGCACTTTGTAGTAATGAGTTTGTGAAAATTTCAGATAGTACATGGACTAATTTTGGTATCATTGATACGGTAAAAATTTCATGGGGTGATGGTAGCGCAGATACTGTTATAAAAAATCCAATCATTAATAATGTATACCAACATTATTATTCCAATTTTAGTGTACCCAATAGATTAAACTATACCATAAAACTTAGTAGTGTTTCTGGATTGGTTTGTAAAACTGAATTAAGTAAAGGTATAACAATAGTGCCTCCGCCAAATTTGCCTATCATTACGAGTCCCAAGAATTATCTTTGTTTGTATGATTCACTTAATTTATCATCAAGTACAAGTGGGGGTGTTCCTCCATTTAATGGGGTATGGACTACCACTAATAATAATGCAAAAATGGTTGATTCAGTCATACATGGTTTGGTAACAGGCGCAACAAGTGTTTCATTAGAATTAACAGATCGAAAAAAGTGTACCTATCCTTTTTCGTCAATTTTTTCAATTCCTATTTTTTCAATTCCAACCGCGACCATTGCAGCTGTTGATACGGTGATTTGTAATGGTGATTCTGTGGTTTTGACGGGGCAGGGGGCTAATGCTTATAAATGGTACCGAAATGACACCTTATTTTATACCAATCAAGTAGGTCAAGTTTCGGTAGGCTTGCCAGGTGCATATCGACTAGTTGTGAATGACGGGTTTTGTAATTCACTTACCTCCCAGAATATTACAATTTCATTATTGAATATACCTAGATACACTTTTTCAACCAAGTTGGATGCCTGTATTAATGTTCCTGTAGTAATCAATACTAATGCTAAAGATCAAAATAAAATACATTTTAAATGGATGTTTGGTGACGGATCTGTTGCGAATGTGGCCAACCCTGTTTCACATAAATATATGACTGGGGGTATTTATAAAATTAATTTACAGGTGAGCAATGATTGGTGCCCCAAGTATTATTATCAAATTACAGGAAATCCGATTAATGTGATTGCTCCGCTTTATGGGAAAAATTATACTTTATATTTATATCCAAACTTAGATACTTTATTGTTTTCGAAGTTCGACAAAGGATATACAAGTTACAAATGGTCGCCAGCAACTTTTTTATCTGATCCTACTATCCCGCGACCAACATTTAATGGAAATAAATCTATTTTATATACTTTAACAAGAACGGATACCGTTAGTACCTGTAATATTTATGATGAATATGATGTGATTGTATCTCCTGATATTTACTTAAATATACCTAATGCATTTACGCCTAATTATGATGGACTAAACGATATTTTAAAAATCGAATATGGGGCAGGTATTCAAAGTTTTAAAGGATTAAAGATTTTTAATAGATGGGGAAAGATGGTCTTTTTCACAACCGACATAAATAAAGGATGGGATGGAAGAGATTTAGGTGGTGTAATGCAGGAAATGGATGCTTATTCATATCTTGTTGAATATAGCTATAAAGATTTTTTGACGAACCAACTTTCAGAAATTAAAAAAACAGGTTCAGTACTATTAATGAGATAAATGAAAGCACTAAATTTTATATTATTTTTTTCAGTCTTCGCCATTTCAGTTAGGGCACAGACTCCGTATATCTCTCAAAATTTTACGGCTGGACATTTTTTTAATCCTGCAACAGTAGGATTGGGAAGTAATAATAAAGCACAAGTAATTTTTAGAACGCAATTTTCAGGGGTTGGCCAGCCTTATAAAACCACAGGGATTGGCGTAGATTTTGGTTTTTTAAAAAATGAGAATACCGAACCTAATAAATTGGGATTTGGCTTACAGGCTATTTCTGATCAAGTTTTAAATGGCATTTTACAAACAAATTACATAACCGCATCCATTGCCGATCGCGTTTTTTTAAATGATGAACGCAGCCAATATTTGGCAATTGGATTAGGCACTACTATTATAAGTCGAACTGTGGATGCACAGTCATTGGTTTTTGGTGATCAGTATTATTCAGGGCGTCTATTGAATCCTACAAGTTTAGAAGTGGTCAATAGTTTCAGAACCAAGTCAACATTAAATGTTGGTTTAATGTATTCCCATAATAGTTATACCTCCTTTTTTCAGCTAGGAGCGAGTTCGTATTTTATTAATCGTTCCACTGGATATAATACAACAAATGACAGCGTGAGGGTGAGTCCTTTGAATGAATTTAGTCAGGTATTAGGCCAATTAAATTATGAGCAAATATTTTCTGGGAATAAAACATTGATGATACATGCCAATTATCAAAGCAGATATGAAAACGAATTTGTTTATGCTGGCGCTGCAATAGGTATCCCATTTAATGAAACCTATGAATCAACGAATAGGATGTATCTGGGTTGTTTTTATCGCACTAAAGATGCAGTGGTTCCTTATATTGGCTTATTATTAAATAAATATAAGCTGGGTATTACCTATGATATTTATAATAATGACATGACGGCAGCGAATTTGAAGCCGCAAACTTTTGAATTTACATTATCCACCTATTTTGGAAAGCGTCGTAATGAGGGGATGCGAAGCTTATTTGATTAAAGTTTGAAGAAAATCTTTTTCTTATATAAGAAATAACATAATCCCCATTCTATTGAAAATATTATTGTACAAGCTACGATACCAATCAGTGTTTCAGAATTGGTAAAGTTATTTAATAAGCCAAACGCAAACTTTTTAATAAAAGGGTTTAACCATCCGCCACCCGCTGTTTCAAAAAACAAATAAATGAATATTGAATTCAGTGATAATATTCTTAAAAACAATATTTTTTTATTCTGCTTAATATCAATGAAATAATAACTAGCAGCAAAAAATAGGATACACCAGCCTAATGAAACTAGGGTAAATGAGCTAGTGGCAATTCTTTTGATAATGGGGTTAATTTGTAAAACATCTAAGGCATAACCAAAAACCAATAATCCTAATCCCCAATAAATCATTTGTTTGATTTTATCTTTCTGATCTGTTGCATTTAATAGTAATTTACCCATTAAGGCACCTGCAATCGTATGTACCGAAGTGGGGATACAATTGATGGCCACCCATCCGCCGCGACTTGTTTTATTCATGAGTAGCATATCAACATAATTACCAAAATTAAAATGATTGGTAAACCCTAAATTATAGCCAGGAATATTGGTATAGCGGTATAGTAAATCAGTTAAAATTAATAGGGCAATACATAATACTATTTGTGATTTAATTTGCCATTCAAAAATAAAATAAGCAACGAGCATGGTAAAGGAAAGTTGGGTTAATACATTCCACAATTCAAAACTCAATCCAGTATCTTTTACCGCATAGCATAATACGCCCCAAAAAAACAACCAACCGCTACGTTTAATTGTTTTAATGGTTATTTCCTTTTTTGGTATATTTTTTTGTTGTTGATTTTGAATAGAGTAGGCCATCGCAGTACCAGCAATAAACATAAATCCAGGTTGGATCAAATCCCAAAATCGCATGCCGTGCCAAGGGTGATGTTGGAATTGAATAAATACATTTTCAAAAAAATGATCTTTGGAAGCTAAAAAAAATACTTTAAAAATACCCGTACTTTCTAAGGCCAATAGCATCATGATTAAACCTCGCATAAAATCAAGTGAATACAATCGTTTATTTATATCTACAGTGGTAAGCGTATTGGACATAAATTTATTTTACAATGAATTTAGCTAATTATTCTGGTAAATATAAGTTCACCCTGCGATGCATGGTGTATAAGCGAAACCGATGATGATCTTTAACTACAATGCCACTGGATTGATTGTTTTTTATGATTGGGTTGTTTTTATATTTTGTCCAATGAATTAAATCTTTAGATACTGCAATATTGGTGCTCCATTCATGCCAATCTTTAAAGGCCGATGCATGATAATAGCCATAATACTTCCCCTTATATTTTATGACTTGATTCATTGCCACAGCAAATTGGTCATATTCATCAGGCCCCATTTTAATCACAGGGGTGTCCTGTACATTTGTCCAAGTTTTTGCATCTTTTGAAGTGGCTAGCCAAATACCTCTGTCATCTCTTTCGTAAAACAAATACCAGACACCATTTTTTATATAAACTGTGGGGGTGCCAAATGGCCCTTTGCTAATGGGGGATCCATCGGTATTTCGTATATCTAAATTTCCCTTTTCCTTCCAATGTATACGATCCGTTGAAGTGAACATGTGTGCAGTATCGCCCTGGCCTTCTGCAAATAAATAGTAAGTGCCCTTTGATTTAATTACGAATACATCTTCCACCCAATGATTATTTACAATAGGATTCCCTATGTAACGATCCCATTGAATGCCATTTTTTGAAGTGGCATAACCTAAAAATTTTCTAGGATCTTTTTTGGAATAACCAGTGTACCACAAATGATACTTCCCTTTTTCCTTTAAAATATATCCTCTTTCACGTATTTGATGATCCCATTTTGTTGAATCATCACCAGTAAATAGGGGGTTGGCTTGATAAGGGACAAAATGAGTCAACACATTAGGGAATAAGGATTTGCCAATAACTACCGACTTTTGTATTTGACTACATTGAATAAAAAGTAGCGCAATAATTATTGCAGAAAAAATGGATGACTTTTTCAAGCTTAAATTTTTACCTCGGAATTTGTTTTAACAACCAATTGGTAAGTTCAATAGCAGCTTGTTTGTTCTGATAGGTAGGGTTTAAGCGATCATTTACTACATACTCATTATAAATCCATGGATCACCCACCGCAAAAACAGTTCCTTTTCCAAACTTACTTGTAGCCATGATCACATCTCCGTTATTTTCAAGTAAAGCTTGCGCAGGGCTTTTTAATTGTAAAGTACAAATGCCTTTTAAATATAATTGCTTGGCAGTTGTAAATATGGGATGAGTATCAGGTACCATAATTTTCCCAACGGTAATATCTTTAAGAACAGAATTACGTACTTTATCCGTAAAATGAATTCCAAATGCATTGGCTAATAAATTAAAATGAGATAAATCTGCATTGGCTGAATCATTCGCAAGTAAAACCAATACACCTCCTTGCGCAACCCAATCACTAATAATTTTCACATCGGCCGCTTTCATGTAATTAGGATTTGGGGATTCCTTTTGATTATCTGGATCAGTTATGATATAAATGGATGCTTTTTTCAAATTCTCAATAGTTGGGGCATCTATCAGACTTTTAATTTTTGCGCCTTTATTGGTAAACATTTCGCCCCACATACTATAGCCATTTAGTGTCGTATCCTCCCATATATAATGAAAACGGAAGTTGCTACCATCTGGATTTGTTTTATACTCATTATTATAAAAGTAGTCCAGCTTTACTACTGTCTTTTGAGCGTATGCTTGGTGGTTAACAAATGTTAACAAAACAAGCAAGTTGAATATGGTTTTCATTAAGTTGATTAATTTTTTTAAAAGTAACTAATTATGTTTTAATGAACAATCATTAGAATACAACGAAATCGTTTTCGTAACTAAATGTTAACAATCTTAACAGTTTAATGAATTTAACCTAAATTACTACATACTTTAAACGATTATATACATAATTTTTTTAAAGTAATCGATTCATTTATAAAAGATTATAAAATTAAAATTGCTAAACCATGAGAAAAATTCTCTTAATGATGTTGCCCCTATTTTTTATAGGCAATATTATTTGGGCACAAAATCGCCCGCTAACTGGAACTGTAAAAAATAGTGAAAATGGAGCTGCCATTGTAGGTGCCTCTGTTGTCATTAAAGGAACTACAAAAGGTACTGTTACCAACAATGATGGTAAGTTTACCCTTGATGTACCTACCAAAGGAAATAACAATGTTTTGGTAATTAGTTCTGTTGGATTTACATCCACTGAAATTAAATTAACCAATCAAACAACTATTTCTGCAACTTTAACATCTGATTCTAAGCAATTAGAAGATGCGGTTGTTATTGGTTACGGTTCAGTTAAGAAAAAAGATTTAACCGGTGCAGTGGGTACCGTTTCTGCAAAGGAAATTACAAGAGGTAACCCAGCGAATGCAACACAAGCTTTACAAGGTCAAGTGCCTGGGGTATTGGTTACTAAATTGAGTAACAAGCCTGGTCAATTATGGTCTATTGCCATTCGTGGTGAAAACACAATTACAGCTAACCCAAATGCGGATGGAGCTACTAACTTAACTTTAGTAAGTAGTAACCCACAAAATATGAATACAGAGCCATTGGTGGTTATTGATGGTGTGGTGGGTGGAAAATTACAAGACATTAGTCCAGCTGATATTCAAACCATTGATATCTTAAAAGATGCATCTTCCACTGCGATCTATGGTTCAAGAGGTGCAAATGGTGTGGTGATCATTACTTCAAAAAGAGGAGCTACTGGTAAGCCAAGAGTTACACTTGATTTTTACTCTGGTCGTAAAACACCAGACCATTT
Organism: Chitinophagia bacterium; assembly: GCA_009920495.1. Taxonomy (GTDB): domain Bacteria; phylum Bacteroidota; class Bacteroidia; order Chitinophagales; family Chitinophagaceae; genus Sediminibacterium. The sequence continues at coordinate 21,253 of RFZW01000012.1, read as the reverse complement.
GCCTCCAATGCAAGATGCACAACAATTTTATAAATCATCGTTAACGGATGCTGCACTAAATGGTGCTGTTGTAAGTGAAACTATGTTCAATGTGAATGAGTTGGCGATTATTAATGGCGGAAAAACAACTGATTTAGTAGGTGCAATGACACAACCAGGTATAAATATGGGTGCAAACATTGCAGTATCTGGTGGTTCCAATGGAACAAATTATCGTTTTTCAGGTGGCTATATTCAGGAAGATGGTATGCAAGCAAATACAACTTATAAAAAATATAATTTAAATGCAGCGGTTGATTCAAAAATCACTAAATTTTTAAAAGTAGGTTTTACTTTATATGCAAACTATTCAACCAACCCAACTGGTTCGTTTGAAGCACTTAGAACTGCATATAGAGAGCGACCAACAAGTGTAATTTATTACAAAGATTTAGTGGATCCGGTGATTGGAAAAGATGATATCACAGGACCTGTAAATGGATATGCTGTTAGAATGGGTCGTAATACAGCAATGAACCCGGTTTTGGAAGCTTCAAGTTTGGCCAACTACACATGGACTAGAACAGTTGCAAGTCAAATGGGAAGTGCTTATGGCGAATTGAATTTATTAAAAGGCTTAGTTTTTAAAACAACTATTTCTGCTTCAAATCAACATGCAAAACAAGATGAATACCGTGGTACTTATTCAAAGTCGGTGAATTTAGGTTTAACAAGAGGATCTGTTGAAGATGATTATATCACAGCATATACTTTTGATAATCAATTAACATATAATTTAGAAAAAGGAAAAAGTAAATTAAATGTGACTGGTTTACAAAGTGCGTTCAAAACATCTACTGAAATGAATGTTGGTTCTGTAACAAATTTACCTTTCAATTCTTATTGGTATAATATGCAATCTGCAGGATCATTTTCTATAGGTAGTTCATTTAGCCAACGTTCTTTACAATCTTATATGGGTAGAATTAACTACACATTTAATGATAAGTATTTATTCACTTTCACAGGACGTTCTGATGGTGCTTCTCAATTAGCAGAAGGAAAAAAATGGGCGTTTTTCCCATCAGGTGCTTTTGCATGGCGTTTGGGTGACGAGAATTTTGTTAAAGACTTAAATGTTTTTTCTGATTTGAAATTACGAGTAAGTTTTGGACAAGTGGGTAACTCAGTGGTTTCTCCTTACCAAACTTCTGCAACTTTGGCTGGAACCAATTATAATTTTGGTCAAAATGCAGGTATCGGTTTGGCTCCAGGAAATTTACCTAACCAAGAATTGGGCTGGGAGCGTAGTGAGGAATTAAACTTAGGATTGAACGTAGGATTCTTTAATAATAGAGTGACTGCAGCCATCGAGGTTTATAATAGAACTACGAAGGACTTAATTATGAGACAAGCATTACCAACTACTTCAGGCTTTGGTTCTATTATTGCGAACGTAGGTAGAGTGTCAAATAAAGGGGTCGAAATGTTATTAAACACAACCAACATTTCTACTAAAAATTTAATGTGGACAACCTCATTGAATTTCACTAAAAACGTAAATAAATTAGAAGAATTACCTAATGGTGCAAAATACGGATGGAGTGGAGGAACAAATCCTGAAAATGCTTTGGTGGTTGGATATCCTTTAAAAAGTTTCTTATATTTTCAAGCTGCAGGTATTTGGCAATTAGGTGATAGTGTTGAAGCAAAAAGATACGGTCAAGTTCCAGGACAAGTTCGTATTGTTGACCAAAACAATGATGGTAAAATTTCATCAGGTGTTCTTGGACAAGACGACCGCGTTGTCATAGGCTCACAATTACCTAATTATACATTAGGTATGACCAACCGCGTTAGTTATAAAAACTTGGATGTAGCAGTTATGATGTATTACAGAAATGGTACCATGTTTAAGAATGGTTTTATGAGTAGTTATATTTCAGATGCAGGTGGTGGAGCTCGTTTGAATTTGAATTATTGGACTAGAAATAATCCATCTAATCAAATATATGGTATGGGTATTCCAAGTTCAAATTTCAGAGATGCCATTTTCTTCCAAGATGCTAGCTTTTTAAGAATTGCCGACGTAACTTTTGGTTATACTTTACCTAAAGCTAAAACAGACAAAATGGGTATTGATAAAATGCGTTTTTACCTACAATTAATTAACCCGGCTTATTTTACCAAATTCTTAGGTGGCGATCCTGAATACAATGGTGCTGCTTATCAGGATGATGTTCCATCTTCTACTGTGACATTTGGTTTTAATTTAGGCTTTTAAATAATATAAGATAATAACTTAAAAAATAAATTTTATGAATATTTCAAAAAATTTCCAACGCTTTTCAATCAGCTTAGTTTTACTAAGTATGGTGATGGTTGGATGTAATAAAAACTTTATTACAGAATTCAACCCTGCGAATAGAACAACAGATAATTTTTATAACACACCTGGTGGTTATTTAAATTTAGTCAACTCTTGTTATCCCTTATTGAGGGATTTGACACAACGTAAAAAATTAACACATAACAGTACCGACATTTTTGCAGAAAATGGTTCATATGGTATTTTTTACAATTTGGCCAATCAAGTAGGTTCTCCAAAAGATGTGTATGATATCAGATTTAACTCAACTGATGGTGAATTGCAAACCTATTGGGATCAATTATACCGTGAAATAAACAGATGTAATGCTGCAATTTCCAGAGAGAAAGCAGTTGTAGGCGGTGATGCAGCTGTGATTGCCAACTTAGTTGGACAGGCGAAATTTTTACGTGCATTAAGCTACTTCTGGGCGGTACAACAATGGGGTGATATTCCAATGCCATTGACTGAATCATTGACTGGAAGCTTGGAAGCAAAAAAATCAACTGCGAAGGAAGTATATACGCAAATATTAAAGGATTTAGATGAAGCAATTGCAGTTTTACCAGTAACACCAAGTGAAAGAGGTAGAGCGAGCAAAGGAGCTGCCCAATTTTTACAAGCGAAAGTATACTTGACAAGAGGCTGGAATTTTAATAATTCATTAGGCGGATCTGATGCTGATTTTACAAAATCATTAGCGCTTTGTGATGCTTTAATTGCTTCCAATTTATATCCTATGGAAAAAGATTGGAATACCTTATTCCCAATTCATAATAAAAATGTGAATTTGGAAACTGCAACATTGGCTAGTTCAGTAGTTACAGCAAATGCAAGTAAAGAAGTGATTTTTGCTGTACAATATGAAAATCCTGCTTTTTATAAAGGTGATTTAAATTTTGACGCTGCAACTGGTATTCAAGGTAATAACATTCATAGTCAAATGGGTGGCGGACCTTCAGGAATTGCACAAATTGCTGGTGCAGCTGCACCTTATAGTGTGATGAAAAATGTGCACATCGTCAATTGGGTTGCATACCGTTTGTTTGATCCAAAATTAGATGCGCGTTATGAAGGAACCTATAACAGTGTTTCTTATGCAACCACTTCAGCAGCTATCTCTTTGAAAAACAATACCTATTCTTCAAATACAACGTTGAACTTTGTTAAAGGAGATACTACTGCTGTCATCAGGGCCTGGAATAATCCAGTTTTATCAGCAAGTGAGCGTGGACTGAATGTCGCTGGCGGAACTAAAAAGTACCATGTAACGAATCATGATGAAATGGAAGGATATGCACCAATTAATGCAACAACAGGGGTAACTGATAATATGTTCTGGGGTAAGCCGATGATTTGGAAATTTTTCCAACCTGGGCTTCCTACTTCTGATGGTTGGGGAACTTGGAATGAGCCTTTATTCCGTTCAGCTGAATTATATTTAATGGCTGCAGAAGCAATTGTAAAAGGTGCAACTGGTGCTAAATTAGGAACTGCTGATGTTTATTATAATGTAGTATTGGATCGTGCATTAGCTTCAAATGCTGGTAAAGCACCTGCGCGTGCTGCAAATGCAGATGATGCTAGGGATGTACCTACAAATGTGGTTTCCTATAGAGCTACGCCTGCAACTATTTCAATTGATATGATTTTAGATGAATCAGCAAGAGAATTTTTGGGTGAGTCATTCCGTTGGAATGATTTAAAGCGTACACAAACTTTAATTTCTCGTGGTACAAAGTACAATCCATGGACTAAATATGGTTTAGGCGGTACCCCTCAAATAAAAGCGATGCATTACTTGAGACCAATTCCTCAAGGAATGCTTGATGTTACTAATCCTAAAATAGAACAGAATCCTGGTTATTAATTTAGGATAGATTTATTGGAAGGATTTGTTCATCGTTTTATTTTTAAACATGGGCAAATCCTTCCTTTTTTTTATGCCATTTTGGAGCATTTTTTTTATATTTATTTGAACTAACGCGTTAAATTTTACTTTATGTTGATCAAAAAATTAAACCTCCTTATAGTAATTGTAATATTTCAATTTTCATTCGCCATTGCGCAAAAAAATAGCAATGGGGGAGTAGCGAAATCAAGTTTGGTAGCCCCATTGGTGGATGCGGCCAACTCAAGGTTTTTTTACTTCAATTCAGCAACTAGGCCATTTGGTATGGTGAATCTGAGCCCTGACATGAATTTAAGAGGAACTTGGAATACCGGATATCGCTATAATGAGGATACGATTAAATGTTTTAGTCATATACATTGTTGGGAAATGTCAGGGATACCAGTACTACCCACTACTGGTATTTTTAAAGGGCATTTAGGACCTGACACCTATGGTTCAAGTTATACGCATGCGGATGAAGTTGTTAAAGCGGGTTATCACAAAGTGGTATTAAAAGATTATGCAATCACTGCAGAATTAACTTCAACCAATCGAGTAGGTTTTCATAGATATACTTATCCAAAATCAAACGATAGTTATATCTTATTTGATTTTACAACAGTATTAGGTTCTTCCGAAACACAATCAAGTAAAGTAAATAAAGCAAATGATCATCGCATTGAAGGCGAAGTGACTATGGCTGCAACCATACGTCGACCAAAACCAATTACCGTTTATTTTGTTGCAGAATTTGATAAACCATTTACCACATTTGGTGGGTGGAAAAATGGAACGGTTATTCCAACACTAAGCGCATTAGAAGGTGAAAAAACAGGCGTGTTTGTAAAGTTTAATACGACACAAGGAGAAAAGAGATTAATGAAAGTAGCAATATCTTATGTTAGTATTGCAGAAGCACAAAATAATTTGAAGACAGAATTGCCTGCTTGGAATTTTGATGAAATTGTAAAGCAGTCTGCAGAAAATTGGGATGTGATGTTGGGTAGGATTGATGTAGAAGGAGGCACTAATGTGCAACAACAACGTTTTTATACGGACTTATTTCATGCATTACAAGGCAGACGCATTGTAAGTGATGTAAGTGGTACTTATATTGATAACACGGGGATTGCTCCATTGAAAAAACAAGTTAAACTAGATGCCAATGGTAAACCTAAATTTAACATGTATAATTCTGATTCCTTCTGGGGAGCGCAATGGTCATTAAATACACTTTGGCATTTGGTATATCCTGAAATTACCGAGGAGTTTATTAATTGTATGTTACAGATGTATGATGATGGTGGTTTAATTCCAAGAGGGCCATCTGGCGGCAATTATACTTATGTAATGACAGGTGCTGCGACAACGCCGTTTATCACCAGTGCTTATTTAAAAGGAATCAAAGGGTTTGATATTAATAAGGCATACGAAGGAATGAGAAAAGATCATTTTCCTGGAGGAATGATGAGTAAAGCAGGATATGAACATACCACATTTAAAGGGGGTGGAATTGAAGAATATATGGATTTAGGGTATGTGCCTTTTCCATTAACACCCATTAAATATGGTTTTATTTAATAAAGAAATTGGTTGGATGTGGTCTAAAAACAAAAAAGGAGAATGGAATCAACCCATTGATATTTTAGATTATGAAAAAGGTTGGGTGGAAGGAAATGCGGCACAATATACCTGGTTTGTACCTCATGATGTGCCAGGCTTAATAAATTTAATGGGCGGAAACGATGCGTTTACAACTAAGCTTAATGAATCCTTTACCAAAGCGCGTGTCCATAATTTTGTTTCAGGTAAATCTGAAAATCCAGTCGATCAAAAATTAATCAGACGCGTGTATATTAATTATGGTAATCAGCCTTGTATGCAAACTCCGTTCTTATTCAACTATGCAGGGAAGCCTTGGTTAACACAATATTGGACAAGACAATTAATTGATTCAGTGTATGCTGGTATATCACCCCAAAAAGGATATAGTGGGGATGAAGATCAAGGATTAATGGGATCTTTGGCTGTGTTATTGAAAATAGGTTTATTCTCCACTGATGGGGGCACTTCTGCAAAGCCATTCTACGAAATGACCAGTCCATTATTTGATAAAATCACGATACAATTAAATCCAAAGTATTACCCAGGTAAAAAAGTGACCATTCAAACAAAAAACAATGGACCTAATAACGTTTACATACAGTCAACGCAGTTAAACGGAAAATCATTTAACATGCCATGGATCATGCATGATGATTTAATTAAAGGAGGTTTGTTGGAAATAAATATGGGCGCAACACCAAATACGAAATGGGGGATTGAAACTTTAAACGCGCCTGTTTCCACGCTTCAAAAAAAATAAATTGAATACAGCTAAATTTTATATATGAGCAATAAAAAAATATTTTTGAAACAGTTCCGAAAAATAGGAGCTGTTGTTTTTGTTATTTGTTTGTTCGTTGTTAAAATGAATGCGCAAAATAAATCAAGACTGCCTAATATTGTTTATATTTTAGCAGATGATTTAGGCTATGGAGATGTATTTGTGAACAATCCAGAAAGTAAAATAAACACGCCTAATATTGATAAATTAGCTGCACAAGGAATGCGGTTTACCGATGCGCATACCACTTCCTCTGTTTGCACACCTTCTCGTTATTCTATTATGACTGGATCTTATCCTTGGCGTAGTCGGCTTCCAATAGGTGTATTAAGAGGGTATAGCAGAACTTTAATTAATCCACAACAGCAAACCATTGCCAATTTATTAAAAACAAAAACTTACCATACTGGTGTAGTAGGTAAATGGCACTTGGGCGTAGATTGGGTTTTGAAGGAAGCGTTCAAAGATTCCATTCATCCTAATTATAATAAGGATAATATGTATGGCATCAGAGATGAAATGAATCCCAATCAAATCAATTTTGAACAAGCCCCAACTGCAGGACCCTTGTCGCAAGGGTTTGATTATTCATATATTTTACCAGCATCTTTGGATATGCCGCCATATTGCTATTTGGAGAACGATCAATTAACAGAATTACCTACAGGATTTACGCCTGGAAATAAATTAGAGTCAGGCTATACAGGCCCATTTTGGAGACCAGGTTTAATGTCACCTTCCTTTGATTTTGTAAATGTATTACCTACGTTTACCAATAAGGCAGTTGCGTTTATTCAAAATCAAAATAAATCAACGAATCCTTATTTTTTATATTTCCCAATGCCAGCACCACATACGCCATGGATGCCAACGGATGCATACAAAGGAAAATCTAAAGCGGGTGAATATGGGGACTATGTTATGATGGTAGATGATGCTGTTGGTGCAATTTTGAAAGTATTAGATAGTTTAGGAATGTCCCAAAACACCCTTGTTTTATTTGCAAGTGACAATGGACCTTATTGGAGAGAAAATTTTGTAGCTGAATTTAATCACAAATCAGCAGGTGAATTCAGGGGAATGAAAGGGGACGCTTTTGAAGGCGGTCATCGTGTACCATTTATTGTAAGATATCCTGGAAAAGTGAAAGCAGGTAGTGTGAGCAATGCGCCAACTACTCTTGCGAATTTAATGGCTACTTGTGCGGAGTTAATTGGTAACAATGCACCCGAATTTAATACAGCAGATAGTTATTCAATATTACCTATTTTAACAGGAAAAGCAACCATTGTAAAAGATCAGCCAGCAATTATCAATATTTCCTCTAAAGGGTTTTTAAATATCAAAAAAGACAATTGGAAATTAATTACAAAACTTGGTTCAGGAGGATTTTCGGCACCCGTTGAAATTACACCAAAACCAGGGGAGCCGATGGGGCAATTATATAATTTGGCAACGGATATCAGTGAACAACACAATGTATATAACCAGTATCCCGAAAAAGTGAAAGAATTAACGCAGCTACTTGAAAAAATTAAAAGTACACCCGCAAATCAAAAGATAAAAATTCAAAAATAATTTAAATATAAAAATGGAAAGATTCCCCTTACAATTAAAAAATTACTTACTGGTTATTTTACTGTTTTTTGTTTTTCTAAATTTATCTGCGCAGGATAATTTTAATATTAAGGTAAAAGTAGGGGTATCCGATGCAGTAAAAAGTTCCTTCAAAAAGGGTGGGCGCCTTCTATTTCACTTGACAGCTCAAACCGATAAAGAGCCTCGCAGTAATTCAGAAGTTACCATTGGATATACCCCAGAAGATTGGGATTCAAATAAACCATTAAGCATTAACACAAAAAATAAAAATGTTTTAATGAATGGGGCTAAAAAGTTAGTAGGGCACGATGGCCAAAAATATTTTATTCAAGTTGTTTACAAACAGAATGAAACAGATGGCAATGAAAATGTGGAAGGAAATTTATACAGTAATGTAGATTCCTTTTTATTGACTAATAATGCAAATGTAGCGCTAACTTTAAAATCGATAATACTGGCAAATAGTATAATCAATCATCCACATGTTAAATCGGTAACCATAACAAGCAAGCATTTATCTGATTTTTTTGGCACCCCTCGTCAAATTAAGGCCTCGATACTTTTACCATCAAGTTATTTTTCGAACCCAACAAAAAATTACCCAATATGTTATCGTGCGCCTGGATTAAATGGAAGATATACTGCTGTTAATAATTTGGTGAACAGAAAGGAATTTGCAGATTGGTGGTTTTCAGCTGAGGCGGGGGATGGGTTGCGATGGGGCTTCAAATATTTTATCCAGATTTCTTTGATGGTGCATGGGCTTATAGTCCAGATCCACTGGAGTTTGAACATTATGGTTTGATAGATATCTATCATGACAGCAGCATTTTTTTTAACAAATTTGGTTATTTGCAGCCTGGTCGACGAACAACGAATGGGGAGCCTACTTTATCCATGAAGGATTGGATTAATAATGAAAACACCAATAGTAGAACCGGTGATTATCGTGTTTCGGGAGGGCAATTTGGTGCTTATAACGCTGTATTTGGACCCAAAGCCGCAGATGGTTTGCCTTCTTTAATGTTTGATCCAAAAACAGGGGTGATTGATCATGCTATTGCAAAGCAATGGGAGAAATATGATTTGAAAAAAGTGGTAGAAAAAAATTGGGCCACCTTGGGACCAAAATTACAAGGTAAAATTTGGATATGGACTGGAGATATGGATGGGTTGTATTCCAATGTAGCCACGCGCTATTTTAAAAAGTTTTTAGATAGCACCACCCACCCAGTTTCGGATGCGAAGATAAGTTTTACACCAATGGCAGGGCATACGCAGGAATGGAATGACATGAATGTTTTAAAAATGGTAGCTGCAAAAGCAAATAATTAATTTACTATTTTATGAAAAGAGTATTATTGATTGGGTTATTTTTTTTAATAACTATTAGTACAATTCAAGCACAAATAACAAAACAAGTATGGTTGGATGATTTGGATATACCTGCATTCTCAGATGGTATTCCTGGGGTGTCAACGAAAACATGTGCAAGCGGTGAGCCAATTCAATTAGGCGGTGTAAAATATAATAGAGGACTTGGGATAAGTCAAATAGGATTAATGGTTTTTCAATTAGATGGAAATGCGACGCAATTTTCAGCAATTTTTGGTGCTGATGATAATGCAAACAAAGCAACAGAAACAAATATCTTTATTTTAGGAGACAGAAAAATATTATTTGAATCAGGGCCAATGAAAGTTGGGGATGTGCCTAAAAAAGTTAATATCAATTTAGTTGGGGTAAAACGTTTCGGAATTTTAGTAAAAACAGAAGCTTCTTCACAAAAGTTTTATTCTGATATTGCGAATGCACAATTTACCATGTTGGAAAATAAAATGCCGCAACCCATTGCGAATGATGGGGAAAGATATATTCTTACACCGGCCGTAGCAAAATCACCCAGAATTAATTCACCTAAAATATTTGGCGCAAAACCAGGAAGCCCATTTTTATTTACGGTGGTAGCCACTGGGGAAGCTCCAATTTCTTATTCAGTGGATCATTTACCGAATGGTTTAACGATTGATTCCAAAACAGGAATTATTACAGGTGTGTTGAATAAAAAAGGGACTTATTTGGTTACTATGAAAGCAAATAACAATTTTGGTGCAGCTCAAAAGCAATTGACTATTAAAATTGGAGATACAATTTCATTAACACCACCGATTGGATGGAATGGTTGGAATTCATGGGCAAGATTAATTGATAGAGAAAAAGTTATTGCATCAGCGAATGCAATGGTAAATATGGGTTTAAGCAAACACGGCTGGACTTATATTAATATTGATGATGGTTGGCAGGGATATAGAACTGCCAATAATTATGCTTTACAACCCAATAAAAAATTCCCGGATTTTAAAGGGATGATTGATGAAATTCATAGCAAAGGACTTAAGTTGGGATTGTATTCAACGCCTTGGATTACCAGTTATGCTGGATTTGGGGGTGGATCTTCCAATTTTGAAGATGGTGCGTTACCCGATTCAATTATCAACAACAAAAGGTCATATAGGTATATTGGTAAATACCGTTTTGAAAAGCAGGATGCCATTCAAATGGCACAATGGGGAGTTGATTATTTAAAATATGATTGGAGAATTGAATTAGGGTCTGCGGAAAGAATGTCTGAGGCTTTAAAAAAGTCAGGACGTGACATTATATATAGTTTGTCTAATTCTGCACCATTTAGTTTTGTTAAAGATTGGGCGCGTATATCAGAAGCTTGGCGCACAGGACCAGATATTAGAGATAGTTGGCTTAGTTTATATGTATCCGCATTTACATTAGATAAATGGGGCCCTTACGGTGGTCCAGGTCATTGGAATGATCCTGATATGATGATATTAGGAAATGTTACTACTGGTGCTAAATTACATCCAACACGTTTAACGCCCAATGAGCAATACAGTCATGTGAGTTTATTTAGTTTATTGGCAGGCCCAATATTGATTGGTTGTCCTATTGAGCAATTAGATGCATTCACTTTAAATTTATTGTCTAATGATGAAGTGATTGAAGTGAATCAGGATCCATTGGGTAAATCAGCAAGATTGGTTTTAGAAGAGCAGGGGGTACAAGTTTGGTTAAAGCAATTAGAAAATGGTGCTTATGCGGTAGGCATATTTAATACCGCTGATTTTGGTAAAACACCTGCTTCCTATTTTAGGTGGGAGGATGAGCAAGCAGCAAACTATACCTTAGATTTTAATAAACTAAAATTAAAAGGGTCATTCAATGTCCGTAATGTTTGGACACAAAAAGAAGTAGCTGCGAATGCAAAAAGTTTTAAAGCAACGGTGCCACATCATGGCGTAGTACTATTAAAATTAACGCCAACGAAATAAACTATATAATTGTATGAAGAAATATTTTTTAATCATTTTTGTAGTCATTTCTTTTATTTCATTTAGCATTAATAGTTATTCTCAGCAGGATAATACTTTGGCAGCTCAAAATGATAGCTTGTTCCCAAAAAATATTCCTGCTTTGTTAATGTCAAATAATGGCAGTGTTATCAAAACTAAAAAGGACTGGGAAAAGATAAGACGACCAGAGTTGGAACAATTACTTGAAAATGAAATTTATGGTTTTGTACCCAGCGGCGATGTTAAAATGACTAGCGCAGTTTTAGAACAAGATGATAATGCCCTTGAAGGAAAAGCGATTCGGAAGCAAGTAAAAATCACTTTTACCAACAAAGAGAATAAAAGCTTATCGGTTGCCTTATTAATGTATTTACCTAAAGGTCTAAAAAAATTTCCTACTTTTTTAGGATATAATTTTAATGGGAATGAAACTATTTATCCGGACCCAATGATTCAGTCAAGTCCTGTATTGAACGGGAATAACAAACAAAGTGGAAGAGATTCTTTGAATTGGCCAGTGGCAACCATCATCAATGCGGGCTGTGGTGTTGCAACCATGTATTATTGGGAAGTAGCACCCGATAAGGAAGAATTCACTACTGGCATCTACCCATTATTTTATCAACCCAATCAAGTAAAGCCATTACCAAACGAATGGGGAGGATTAGCGGCATGGGCATGGGGATTATCTAAAGCGATGGATTATTTACAATCTGATAAACAGGTGGATGCAAAACGTGTTATTGTATTGGGGCATTCCCGGCTAGGCAAGGCAGCTATATGGGCTGGTGCGAAGGACCAACGCTTTGCAGGCGTTATTTCCAGTGGTTCTGGTGCGATGGGGGTATCTATTTCAAAAAATAAAAAAGGGGAAACCTTAAGTGCTGTCATTAAAAGATTTCCAAGATGGACAGCAGGTAATTTTAAAAAGTACCTCAATCAGGATGCAAATTTACCATTTGATCAACATATGGTTGTGGCCATGGTAGCACCTCGACCTATTTATATAAGTAGTGCTTCTGAGGATCAGTGGGCTGATCCTTCACATGAATATTTATCAGCCTATTTATCAACCGAGGTATATGCATTATATGGGTATCCAAAATGGTTATATCAAGCGCCAAAAATCCAAGAACCCATTCAAGGTCGTGTATCCCAACATATCAGAAATGGTAAGCATGATATATTACCTTATGATTGGAATTTGTTTTTAACATTTGCTCAAAGAGAATTAAAGTAAAACCAATATGCAACGATATTCATTCAAGTCATTAATATTCATTTTACTATTTTGTTTTTTCAATATTACTGGGCATGCACAAAAGCCAATTTCAAAATCAATGTTGCAATTGGACGTAAATTGGGCATCGCATTTAAAACAACATGATTTATTATGGAATAGTATACCCAAGGATTATTTTGCTGGTGCTTATGTGGGAAATGGATTATTAGGGACTATTTTATTTAAGGATGATCAATTACCTAATACCCTAAGGTTTGAAATAGGACGCACTGATGTGTATGATCATCGAACGGCTTCTCCTAGTGCTTATGAAACTAGTCGCTTACCTATTGGTCAATTATTATTGACTACGGTGGGCGTTGCAACGAATGTGAATATTAGAACTGATTTATGGAATGCTGAAATTATAGGGGAGCTTACAACAACAAAAGGAACATTAAGTTTTAGATGTTTTGCCCCTTCTAGTGAAGAGTTAATTATTGTAAATTTAAAAACAACTGGAAACGAAGCAGCGGCTAAATTTTCATTTCGTCCGCAACTAGCACAGAGCGCCAGATACATTGCAAAGCGTGCAATGGGTTTAGAGTTAAATGTGGTGTATCAACAAAACCCCAATTTTACAACGCGTAAGGAAGGAGATATTGAGGTGGTAACACAACCTTTATTAATGGGTGATGATTATGCAACTGCATGGCAGGAACAAAAAAATAATAATGGGGAACGTACTGTATTGTTGACAGTGGCGAATAGATGGGGAAAGTATCGTAAATCAATGGCAGGCTCGGCTACGGATGCGGTGGCTACTATTCAAGCAGCAAAAAATAAATCTTTAAAAAATATTGAATCAGCACATCGTCAATGGTGGCATGCTTATTATCCCGCAAGTTTTGTGAATTTTCCTGATGCGCGATTAGAAAGTTTTTATTGGATTCAATTATATAAGTTAGCAAGTGCTACCCATCCAGGGAAACCAGTGATTGATTTGTTAGGCCCTTGGTTTAAGCCCACTGCATGGCCATTACTATGGATGAATTTGAATGTGCAATTAACTTATTTTACGATGGGGGTTACTAATCATACCGCATTGGAAGATAATTTATATCAATTATTAGATCGCCACACCCAACAAATGATTGACAATGTTCCTTTGGAATTTAGAAATGATTGTGCAGGCATTAGAAACCCAGTAGGGTATGATGATTTATATAATCCATTATTTATAACAAGTGATAAAAATAATGTGAAGGAGGGAATGAATATTATTGTTCTTCCTTGGTTAATGCAAATGTATTATTTGCATAATAGAAGATTGATGGATGATACAAGGTTACGCGAAAAAATATATCCATTGATGCGTCGTGCATTTAATGTGTATTTAAGAACCATGATTAAAGGGGAGGATGGATTATATCATATTCCGTATACTTATTCAGATGAGTATGGGGATGCAAAGGAAACAAGTTTAAATATTGCATTAGCCAATTGGGGATTTAAAGCCTTAATTGCGAGCGCAGAAAGATTAAAAATAAAAGACAGTTTACTACCTGTATGGAAAGAACATATAGCGCATATGGCAGATTACAGTATCAATGAAAATGGTATCATGATTGGTAAGGATAAGCCGCTTGCAAGTTCCCACCGACACTTTAGTCATCTTTTCCCCATATTCCCATTGTATGATATGACCAAGGAAAATGCGCCAGCACGTATTCCTTTAATGGAAAAATCCATTACCCACTTTACAAGTTTGGATGGAGATAATTGTATGTACAAGTTCTCTGGCGCAGCAAGTTTGTGGGCAAGTTTGGGAAAAGGAGATAGTGCCTTATTCTGGTTGAATAGGTCATTGGAAATTTTACCTCGTTTTGGCAAACCTCCTGGACCATCAAGGATTCCGACGGTAACACAAAATACATTTTATAGCGAAAGAGAAAATCCAACTTTTGAATCACCCATTGCTTCCTCAAGATCGATGTTGGATATGATGCTTCAAAGTTGGGGCGGTATCATTCATGTATTTCCAGCAATGCCCACCAAATGGCAGGAGGCGAGCTTTTATCAACTCAGAACGGAAGGCGCTTTTTTAGTAAGTGCCCTCAGAAATAAAGGTCAAACCAAGTTTATACATATCAAGAGTTTGGCGGGCGAACCCTGTATTATTCAAGCTGATTTAATAGATGATGTCAAATTAGCAGGGCCACCATCGGTACAATTGCTTAAAAAAGGCAATAAATGGGTGCTCACGCTTAAAAAAGGACAAGAAGCAGTTCTGTATACAGGAAAAATACCAGCGTCTTTTGTGATTAAAGCCAATTCCTTGAATCTCAATGAAATGAATAGTTGGGGGGTAAAATGACCTTAAAATTTGATTCATTTCACCTTATTTTATTACAATTTTATTTAAATTGAATAGCCCAATGGTGTGGTATTTAGTAAAGCGAAAACGATTTCGTAAATAAGCGGTACCCCTCATCAATTTGGCAGCTAATTAAAGCGCTAACTTATTAACTTTAAGTGTGCTCTTTGGGCTTCTCATTGCTTGATTATTAACCATTTATGATTTTAAGTGTACCATGAAAATTATTTTAAAAGAATCCTTAGTTATTTTTCTACTATTTCTATTTCCAGTGGTCAATTTCGCACAAACCACTTGGGTGGATGCAGTTGATAAACATGGACGAGAAGTATTTATGCCTGCAGATAAATACAAATGGGATTGGGGTCAAGCAACTTTTTTAAATTCATTAATACACTTATATAATTCAAAGTCGCCATCTGAAAAATTGGTTTATTTAAATTATGTAAAAGTTGCGATGGATGCAACCTATAATGTGGCCAATGGTAAACATCCAAATGCGGTAGCATCAGCACATGGAATGGCTTTTTTAGCAAGATTAACTGGAGATAAAAAATACTTGGATAAATCAAATGAAATATTTGCAGATTATTTAAAAATTCCACGAGCATCCAATGGGGGTGTTTCACATCGTGCAGAAACCAATGAATTATGGGATGATACTGTTTATATGTTAAGTATGTATTTGCTCGAAATGTATCGATTGACCAAAGATGAAAAATATATTGAAGAATTTTTACATCAATTCAATGCACACAATGATAAGTTAACCGATAAGCAAACTGGATTGTGGGTGCATGGTTGGGATGCAGATAATGAAGATTACAATGATGGTTGTAGTAATTTAGGATGGCCAGATAAAGTAACAAGAAGAAGCAGCCAAATTTGGGCAAGGGGAAATGGTTGGATTGGCATGGCATTAGCTGATGCATTATTAACAGTTTCAAAAAAGTCAAAATTCAAAAAACCATTAGAGACAGCATTAAAAAAATATATTTCTTATGTAGCACCGTTACAACATAAAGAAACTGGCTATTGGTATCAATTAATGACGCTGCCCAATGATCCGCAAAACTTTGATGAAAGTTCTTCCACTGCAATGTTTTCATATGCAATAACGATTGGTTTAAAATTAAAATTAATACCTGCGTCAGTTTACGAGCCCATCATTGATAGGGCATATAATGCATTAAAAACAACAGGTGTAAAGTCAATGGGCGATGGTTATTTAATTCCGGTGAAAGTATCTGGGGGAACATGTGTTGGAAGCAAGGAATATTACTTGACTAGAAAAATCACGGAGGGAACCGGTTTTGGTTATGGGTCATTTATCCTATTTGGATTGGCATATGAACAATATAAAGGAATCAGAAAATAATTAATACTTAAAAAATTGAACCTAATGATGAATCGTCGAAAATTTGTTTCCTTAAATGCAGCTACTATTTGTTTATCTCCTTTGGCAGGATTTTCATTTCCAGTAGGTAATGAAAAAATGAATACAGGAGTTAAACCTACCTGGTTAATTGATTTGATAAAGTTGAACGATACTTATTTAAATGGCTCGGATGCAAATAAAATAAAAGACAAATCTAATCCTTATTTCGGCGCTCGCTTAGATGGTGATTTAATCCCTAGTCCACATAGTACTTCTGGGTATCTTAATATTGCTTGCGCTGCTGTAGCAACTCCTGAATCAACTTATTATCAATCGGCGGTCGTCTTAAACGAAATACAAGATGCGGTTCAAGGCATGTTATCCTTGCAACATGCCGATGGATCTATTGATCTATTATCCACTAATTTTCATTCAACACCAGATACGGGATTTATTGTGGAGCGATTAGCGCAGTCGTATAAGTTATTAAAACAATCCAATACAAAGGGTATTGAAAAAGTGTTACTGCCCTTTGAAAAATTTTTAAAGCAGGCGGGCGAAATGTTAATTACGGGCGGCATACATACACCCAATCATCGTTGGGTGGTTTCATGTGCATTAACTAAATTATATGAATTGTGGCCTGATCAAAGATATATGGATCGTGCAAATCAATGGTTAAGAGAAAATATTGATTCTGATCCTGATGGACAATTTTATGAAAAGAGCACGGGTGGCTATTCATCTATTGTGGATCGTGCACTTATTACCATTGCGATTGGATTACATAAACCAGAACTTTTTGAGCCAGTTCGAAAAAATTTAAAAATGATGCGATACTATATTCATCCAAATGGGGAAGTGGTGACAGAAGCATCTAATCGACAAGACAAAGGGACCATCGGTCACATGGATGGATACTACTATGCAGCAAGATATATGGCATTATTAGATAATGATGGAGAAATGGCAGCTATTTGTAGATTGGTTGAAAGAGATAATAAAAATTCAATCCATGGTGTTTTAAATCATTACTTAGAAGATCCATCTCAATGGAAGGAATTACCACCTGATAAAACATTACCTACCAATTATGTAAAATCATTTCCTTATTCTGGCGTAGTTCGTATCAGAAAAGAAAATTGGGATGCAACCATTTTGTCAAACAATGCAGGATGGTTAACCTTTCATAAAGGAAATGCAGTTTTGCAAGCGATGCGTATTGCAACTTCTTTTTTTGGTAAAGGACAATTTGATTCTATGCAAATTAAACAAGAAGGAGATAGTTTTATTTTAAATAAGAAACTAGAAGGGGCCTATTTTCAGCCTTTTGAATCTAAGTTCATTTCACCGGATGGGGATTTAGGTAAAATGCCTAAGAGTAATCGTAAGCAAAGCAATGTGCAATATTTAGATACCACAATCAGAATCACCCCTTTGAAAAATGGTATTGAAGTGGACATTTCAATTACAGGTACCGATAAAGTACCCGTATCCATGGAGCTTATTTTACGTGATGGCGGTAAATTTGAAGGCGTTGAATCTATTCCCAATAATCCTACCGCATATGTGTTAAAAGGAAAACAAGGTTCTTATACAGTAGGTTCTGATACCATCAATTTTGGACCCGGTAAATTTGAGCATACTGGGTATCAATTAAGGGGAGCACAACCCAAGATGAATGCGCCTACTGTTTACTTAACAGGAATTACACCGTTTAAACATACTATACAAATAGTTTAATCATCATAATTTTAAAAATAGTTTTCATGAAATCATACGTATTATTTTTTATTGGCACGATCGTTTTTTCAATGCAAGGATTGGCCCAAGCAGATGTGCAAAAGAAATTACAGAAACAACTTATTTTGGCTGAAGCTGGAGCCGTAATCGAAATACCTGAAGGGGTATTCGAGTTTACAAACACATTATCCTTAGAAGAAAAGAAAAAAATTACTATTCGTGGTAAGGGTATGAATAAAACCAAACTTAGTTTTAAAGGTCAAACGGATGGGGCTGAAGGAATCAGGGTAAGTAATTGTGATGATGTCATTTTGGAAGGTTTTAGTGTGCAGGATGCTAAGGGAGATGCCATTAAAACAATGCATGTCAACAATATTACTTTTCGTGATGTAAAAACGGAGTGGACTGGATCTCCAGGACCTGAAAATGGGGGATATGGATTTTATCCTGTTCAATGTGATGGCGTAACGATTGATAATTGTGAAGCCATGGGTGCATCTGATGCAGGGATTTATGTGGGACAGTCAAAAAATATCGTTGTTAAAAATTCAAAAGCATATTATAATGTGGCAGGAATTGAAATTGAAAATTCAATTCATGCCGAAGTGTTTAATAATGAAGCTTATCAAAATACAGGTGGACTATTAGTATTTGATTTACCAGATTTAGTACAAAAAAAAGGGGGTGATGTTAATGTACATGATAATTATATTCATGATAACAATTTCCCAAATTTTGCACCTAAGGGTAATATTGTAGCATCTGTTCCTACAGGTACTGGTATTTTGATTTTAGCAGCGAAAGGGATCAATATTTTTAAAAATAAAATAATTAATAATCAAAGTGTAAGTACTGGAATTATTAGTTATTTCACCACAGGAAAACCTATCAAGGATAAATTATATGATCCCTATCCCTCCGCCATATCCATTTATGATAATCAATATGAACGACAAGTGGGTAGGCCAGTGAGTGCTGATCCATTAGGTATGATTGTTTCAAAAAGGTTTAAGGAAAATACCCCACATATCATTTATGATGGGATTAAAAATAAAGCCTTATTAGATGCAAACGGAAATTGGACTGCAGGTAACTGTATTTCAATTGTTAATAATACAAATCAATCAATTGTCAATTTGGATGCCTCCAATTTATTTAAGGATATGGCAATAGTGCCAAACGAAATGTTTAATTGTACAAACAAATAAGATATGGTAAGGATTTTTAGTATTGGACTTTTGTTTGTCATCTTGATCAATTCATCATTCAAGACCAACAAACCTACTTATCCAGAAAATTTATCTGAATGGGGAATTTTTGAAGGAAAGATGTCGCAGCTGATTCCAAAAAAGGATTTGGTTCCTTATACATTGAACACGCCACTCTATACTGATTACGCAGAAAAATCAAGGTTGATTCGATTCCCAAAAGGGGCAAAGGTGGATTATAAAGCGCAAGGGGTACTTGATTTTCCAACAGGTACCTTAATTGTCAAGAGTTTTTATTATTCAGCAGATCAAAGAAATTTAGGTAAGGATATAGAGGTGATGGAAACAAGATTGCTTATTCACGAGTCAGATGGCTGGAAAGCAATGACCTATGTTTGGAATGAGGATCAGTCGGATGCAGTTTTAGAAATTGCAGGTGATCAGAAGCAAGTTAAATTTATCAATCCACAAGGAATTGCGCAACAGGTGAGATATGTAGTGCCGAATCAAAACCAGTGTAAGGGTTGTCATAATAGTAATGATAAAATGATGCCCATTGGACCTTCGGTAGCGCAATTAAATGGTGATTTAAACTATAGCAATGGCAAACAAAATCAAATTGCTTATTGGAAGAATCATGGCCTATTAAAATCAGTACCGGATGGCCATCTACCAAAAGCTGCCGTTTGGAATGATCCAAGTACAGGGGATTTAAATGCGCGTGCGAGGGCTTATTTGGAAATAAATTGTGCACATTGTCATCGTAGTGATGGGCCTGCACAAACCTCTGGTCTTTATTTAACAACACATGAAACAAATCCAACCGCTTTGGGAATTAATAAAACACCGGTAGCTGCAGGAAATGGTTCTGGTGGCAATTTATATGACATTGTTCCTGGTGATGCAAACGCTTCTATTTTATTATATAGGATGAAGACAAAAGCACCTGGAGAAAGAATGCCTGAATTGGGAAGGAATTTAGTACATGAGGAAGGGGTTGCTTTAATTCAGCAATGGATCAATGAAATGAAAACTAATAAACCTTAATATATAAACACGTAAAAATTGAGTTAATCAAAATTAATTCAACTATAAAATTTAACCATATGAAAAAAATACAATTGTTTTCTTTATTTATTTTATTCACTTTCGTATTAAGTGCACAAAATAAAGGATGGAAAAACTTATTTGATGGAAAAACCTTAAATGGTTTTCATCAATTAAATGGTAAGGCAAAATACGAAGTTATAGATGGCGCAATCGTGGGAACTACCGTTACTGGAGAGCCTAACTCTTTTTTAGCATGTGATGCTGAATATGGAGATTTTATTCTTGAAGTAGATTTAAAAGTGGGTGAAATGAATTCAGGTATTCAAATCAGAAGTTTGTCTATGCCGGAATTCAATAAAGGTCGTGTACATGGATTGCAAGTTGAAATTGATCCTTCAGACCGAGCTTGGTCAGGGGGCATTTATGATGAAGCGCGTCGTGGATGGATGTATCAAACCGAAATGAATCCAGCTGCTAAAAAAGCATTTAAAAAGAATGATTGGAACAAATACCGTATTGAAGCTATTGGATCTGTAATAAGAACTTGGGTCAATGATGTGCCTGTATCCTATATGGTGGATGATTTAACCATGAAAGGTATTATTGCTTTACAAGTGCATTCGGTTAAAGAAAGAGATGGCGGTGCGCAAATAGCATGGAAAAATATTCGTATTCAAACAG
>RFZW01000110.1 GCA_009920495.1 Chitinophagia bacterium | reverse complement strand
AAGCAGTAGCGACCAATTTTCCATTGGAGTTGTTTTTTTTAAGAGACGACGATATCCCGCAATATGTAGAAGATGGGGTAGCTGATATTGGTTTTGTGGGAGAGAATGTGGTGTATGAAAAGTGTAAAAAAGTAGAAGTGGCCTATGCGTTAGGTTTTGGTAAATGCAGATTGAGTTTTGCAGTGAACAAAAACGAAACTTTTACCGGAGCTGCTTTTTTAGCGGGTAAAAAAATCGCCACCAGTTATCCCGTATTGGTGCAAAAATATTTGAATGAAAATAAGATACAAGCGGAGATTCATGAAATTAGTGGAAGTGTTGAAATTGCCCCTGGTATTGGATTAGCAGATGCTGCAATTTTAGAAAGATTGTTGTTTCGCATAGAATCGGTAAAAAAGGCGAAAAAAAATAAATATGTTTTGTTAAATGCGCCTAATGCAAATTTGGATAAAATTATTTCATTATTACCGGGAATGAAAAGCCCGACTGTTGTTGCATTAGCGACACCGGGGTGGAGTAGTGTGCATAGTGTTATTGCAGAAAGTGATTTTTGGGAAATAATTGAAAAATTAAAACTGGCAGGTGCAGAAGGAATTCTTGTAGTGCCGATAGAAAAAATGATTTTATAATGATGAAAGTATTCAATGAACCTAGTTACAATGAATGGGCTTCTATCATAGCCCGTCCGGTAATAGATGCTGCTCAGTTGAATGAGAAAGTAAATACTATTATTGCGGAAGTGGTTGTAGGCGGAGACGATGCGATTAAAAAATTAACATTACAATTTGATGGTATTTCAATCCATGAATTAAAAGTGTCTGCTGAAAAAATCGCAACAGCAGAAAATTTAGTAACGGCAGGTTTAAAAACAGCGATTCAGTTAGCAAAAGTAAATATTGAAATTTTTCACAATAGCCAAATACAAAAAGTAGAACGTATTGAGACCATGCCGGGTGTTTGGTGTTGGAGAAAATCAGTAGGTATTGAAAAGGTAGGTATTTATATTCCAGGTGGATCTGCTCCCTTATTTTCAACAGTATTGATGCTAGGGGTGCCAGCTAAAATGGCGGGTTGTAAAGAAATTATTTTATGTACACCTCCCAATGAACATGGTGATATTCATCCTGCAATTTTATATGCCGCTTCATTGGTAGGGGTTACTTCAATATATAGTGTGGGCGGCGCGCAAGCAATTGCGGCAATGGCATATGGTACAGCGACCATACCCAAAGTGCATAAAATATTTGGACCAGGTAATCAATATGTAACTGCTGCAAAACAGTTGGTACAACAAAATGGTATTGCTATTGATATGCCTGCAGGGCCAAGTGAGGTTTGTGTATGGGCAGATGAAAATGCAATACCTTCATTTGTCGCAGCTGATTTATTGTCACAAGCGGAACACGGTTCAGATAGTCAGGTTATTTTAGTCGCAAACAATAAAACAATTATTGATGCCATTCAACTTGAAATAGATTTGCAGTTGATTGCACTACCTAGGAAGGATATTGCAGTAAAAGCATTAGCGAATTCCAAAGCAATCATTTTGAGTAATCAAGACCAGGCGATTGATTTAATAAATACATATGCACCAGAACATTTAATTTTGGCAGTAGATAATGCATTGCAAATAGCGGATAAAATTATTAATGCGGGGTCGGTATTCATTGGTAATTATTCACCCGAATCGGTTGGGGATTATGCAAGTGGAACGAATCATACTTTGCCAACGAATGGCCACGCAAATGCCTATAGCGGTGTCAGCTTAGATAGTTTTGTTAAAAAAATAACTTTTCAACAACTAACAGAGCGGGGTTTAATGAATATAGCACCCACCGTAATTGAAATGGCGGAGGCAGAAGGTTTGCAAGCGCATAGCAATGCAGTATCGGTTAGACTCAATTTGATAAAATCAAAATTATAAAAAATGAATTTTGACATTAAAAAAATCGTTAGGCCCAACATTGAAACATTAAAGGCTTATTCATCTGCGAAGGATGAGTATACCGGGGAAGCCAATGTTTTATTAGATGCAAATGAAAATAGTTTGGGTTCGCCGACCACAATATGGTATAATAGGTATCCTGATCCGTATCAAAAAGCTGTAAAGGAAAAAATAGCTTTTGTCAAACAAATAGCTGCTTCAAAAATATTTTTAGGAAATGGAAGTGATGAGTGTATTGATATTTTGTTTCGTACTTTTTGCGAACCAGGAAAGGATAATATAATTATATGTCCTCCCACGTATCCGATGTATGAGGTAAATGCAAATATAAATTGTATTGAAATTAAGTCAGCGCCCTTATTGCCGGATTATCAATTAAATGTGGCGCATATTGAACAATTGGTGAATGAGCGGACTAAAATAATTTGGATTTGCTCTCCCAATAATCCTACAGGAAATTCTTTAGATCGCATTGATATTGAAACTATTTTGAATCACTTTAATGGATTGGTGGTCGTGGATGAAGCGTATATTAATTTTTCAAAGCAAAAATCATTCAGTGCTTCATTAATTGATTATCCCAATTTGGTAGTGTTGCAAACCTTAAGTAAAGCATGGGGCTTGGCGGGTTTGCGATTAGGTATGTGTTTTGCAAGTGAAGCTATTATTGGCTATATGAATAAAGTAAAAGCACCTTATAATATAAATATAGTGACCCAGGAATTGGCTTTACAAGCAATGGAAGAAGTGGGACAGGTAAATGATATGATTCAACACTTGGTGGATATGCGTATCGCCTTAGCGGAAGTAATTCAAAGTATGCCCTATGTTGAAAAGGTATATCCATCTGACACCAATTTCTTATTGGTTAAAATACCCAAAGCCAGCGAGTTATATCGTTATTTATTAACACAAGGAATTGTTGTCCGAGATAGGTCTAGTCTTGAAAATTGTTCAGATAGTTTAAGGATTACCGTAGGAACTGAGCAAGAAAATACACAGTTGGTGGATGCGATGGCGAATTGGATCAATTTGACATTTGGAATAGACTAGTTATCCTATTATTTTATTAAATTACACAATCATTATATAATTAAAAATGTATCATATGAAAAGAGGGATTTATCTTTTATTATTATTGTCAATGAGTGTTCATTTTTTAGCAAATGCACAGGACAATGCTGGGCTAACTTTGCCTAATGGATTTAAAGCAAATTTGTTTGCCGAAAATATTGGTAGTGCAAGACATATTGCCATATCAAAAAATGGGGTTGTTTTTGCAAAATTGAATAGAGCAGACAAACAAGGTAGAACCATTATTAGATTAGCCGATGAAAATAAAGATGGTATTTCAGATAAAATTACAGGCTGGGCAAATTACGGAGGCACTGGGATCTACTTAACTGGTAATGCCTTGTATGCAAGTTCAAATGAAGCTGTCTTTAAATATCAATTAGATGGTAATGATGAAGTGGTAAATCCATTAAGTCCAATTACAGTAGTGAGTGGCTTAATCAATCGTCGTCAACATGAATCCAAATCCATCACTTTCGACAAATCAAATAACATGTATGTGAATATTGGTGCTTATTCAAACGCATGTCAGGATAAAGACAGAACACCGGGTGCACAAGGAATGATGCCTTGTCCTATCTTGGATTCAGCAGGCGGTATTTGGAAATTTGATGCAAGCAAGGAGAATCAAACCTATGGTGATGGTAAAAGATATGCCACTGGACTTAGAAATGTGGTTGGGCTAGATTGGAATTCACAAGCCAATAAATTATATGTTGCACAACATGGACGTGATCAATTAAATACTTTTTTTCCAAGCTTATATACCGATGCGCAAAACGCAGAGTTACCAGCGGAAACCTTTTATGAAATAAATGAAGGAGATAATGCGGGATGGCCTTATGTTTATTATGATAATTTCCAACATAAAAAAATAGTTTCCCCTGAGTATGGTGGGGATGGTAAAAAAGAAGGGGCTAGTGATATTAAAAATCCAGCAGTCGCTTTCCCTGCGCATATGGCACCCATGGGTGTATTATTTTATACAGGTAATCAATTTCCTGAAAAATATAAGAATGGGGCATTTATTACTTTCCATGGTTCTTGGAATAGAGCGCCATTACCACAAGAAGGATTTTTTGTTGCATTTGTTCCTTTTAAAAATGGAAAAGCAACAGGGGAGTGGGAAATTTTTGCCAATGGTTTTGCGGGAACAATGGATGGTACTAAAATTACCAGCACACGCAATGCCAAGGCGAGACCTTGCGGTTTAGCACAAGGACCTGATGGGTCCATTTATGTAAGTGATGATACTAAGGGGTCTATTTTTAAAATTTCTTATCAAAAATAAACCACTAAATTCTTTATTTATTTATGGGTAATCGTAAAATTCGATATTTTCTTTTTGGAGCTGTAGTCATGTTTTTATTTGTTTCAATTAAAACACAGGCGCAAAATTTAGAAAACGGAAAAAAAATATATCAGACCAGATGTTTGGTTTGTCATCAAGCGGATGGGGGCGGCGTTCCAAATATGAATGCACCCTTGGATGGGTCAACGAATGTGGTTGGAAATGATATTGCAAGGTTAGTGAAAATTATAAAAAATGGTTTTAATGAAAGGGTGGAGTTAGATGGATTATACTATAGTAATAGTATGACACCGAATCCCGATTTGACGCCTGCACAAATTAGCGATGTGTTAAGTTATATTAGAACTAGTTGGAGTAATAAAGCGACAAAAGTAACTATCGCACAAGTGCAACAAGGAATTAAAGGAAATCAAAAAACAAGTACAAAGTAGTGAATCGCTTTGCAGCGTTAAATTTTAAATTATGCGTCCTATATTATTTATTGATCGAGATGGGGTTATTCTTCAAGAGCCAAAAAGCGATTTTCAAATCGATCATATCGACAAAACAAGTTTTGTTCCTGGGGCAATATCTAATTTACATAAAATTGCTACTGAGTTAGGGTTTTACAAGGTGATGGTAACCAATCAAGATGGCTTAGGGACTGACGCATATCCAACCAATCAATTTGAACCATTTCAACAATTAATGATACGCACTTTAGCAGCGGAGAATTTTGTTTTTGATGAGATAAAAATTGATTCCTCCTTTGCCAAAGATAATTTACCAACCCGTAAACCTGGTATTGGGCTTGTTCAGCATTTGATGAATAATGAAAATTTTGACATTGCAAATTCATTTGTCATTGGGGACAGATGGAGTGATATACAATTAGCAAAAAACATAGGTTGCAAGGCGATCTATTTTAAATCGGGCAATCATGCACTTACTACTGAGCAAGCAATTCAATATAAAGATACTATTGCATTGGAAACTGAAACTTGGGCAGCCATCTATTCTTTTTTAA
Organism: Chitinophagia bacterium; assembly: GCA_009920495.1. GTDB lineage: Bacteria > Bacteroidota > Bacteroidia > Chitinophagales > Chitinophagaceae > Sediminibacterium. The sequence goes on along the minus strand of RFZW01000110.1, from coordinate 371 downwards.
AATTAGGTTTACGAAAAGTACAACATGAAAGAAATACAAAGGAAACTAAAATCAGTATTTCATTAAATATGGATGGTAGCGGTCAAGCAGATATTAAAACAGGATTGGGCTTTTTTGACCATATGTTGGAACAAATCGCAAGACATGGTTCCATTGATTTAGCAATTAACTGTGATGGGGATTTACATATTGATGAGCACCATACGATTGAAGATGTAGGGATTGCTTTGGGAGAAGCTTTTGCTTTGGGTTTAGCTGATAAGCGGGGCATGGAAAGATATGGTTATGCGCTTCCAATGGATGAGGCAGAAGCCAAAGTTTTAATTGACTTTGGAGGGCGCAATTGGATTGTATGGGATGCTAGTTTTACC
>RFZW01000109.1 GCA_009920495.1 Chitinophagia bacterium | reverse complement strand
AGTAGTGTGGATGCGGAAAATATAGCAGGAATTGTTCCAGTGAACAAAGGTGGAACAGGTGTATCAACAATAGCAGCTTTAAAAACAGCATTATCATTAGATAAAATAAATAACACATCAGATGCGGATAAACCAATAAGTACAAAAACACAAACAGCACTTGATCTTAAATTAAACGCTGCTGATACAAGTAGGTATACCAAACAATCTTATACCGATGCAGCATTATTAACAAAGTTGAATTTGGCTGATACAGGTAAATACACCAAACAAGTTTATATCGATTCCTCACTGATCACAAAATTAAAGTTATCGGACACCGCAAGTATGTTAAGCAATCGCATAGGCAGGGATACGCTTAATTTATCCGCAAGAATAAACGCAAAAGCGAATACATCTGATGTAAATACAGCTATGGCGCTTAAAGCGAATGCATCGGATGTATCAACGAGCTTATTAAGCAAACTTAACAAAACAGACACGTCTTACTTATTGCAAAAAGCCGATACTGCAACTTTATCAAATAGGATTAATTTAAAAGCAAATACTTCAGATGTCAATACAAGTTTGGGACTTAAAGCAAATGCTTCGGATGTAACAACAAATTTATCAAGTAAAGTTGATAAAGTAACAGGCAAGGAATTATCTACCAACGATTACTCGAATGCAGATAAAGCAAAGCTAGCAGCTATTACAGGAACTAACACTGGTGACCAGGATTTAAGTAATTACGCTACAAACACTGCACTTGCTTTAAAAGCAAACACATCTGATGTAAATACAGCTATGGCGCTTAAAGCGAATGCTTCGGATGTGGCAACAAGTTTATTAAGTAAACTAAACAAAACAGATACTTCCTATTTATTGCAAAAAGTAGATACAGCAACTTTATCAAATAGGATTAATTTAAAAGCAAATGCTTCAGAGGTTGCAACAAGTTTATCAAGTAAAGTTGACAAAGTAGATGGTAAGGAACTATCTACCAATGATTATACTATTTTGGAAAAATCAAAATTAGCATCTATTACAGGAGTTAACACTGGTGATGAAACTGAAGCTTCTATTAAATCAAAACTAGGTATCGCCGGTTTTTTCTCAGGTGTGTATTCCGATTTATCTGATAAGCCAGATTTGAGTTTGAAAGAGAATTTGGGTAATAAAACAATTGATTTTATTACGAATGCGGAATCGGATATTAAATATCCAACAGTAAAAGCAGTTAAAGGATATGTTGATGCTGCAACTACAACTTTGTTAAATGGGGTAGTAAGTTTAACAACCGATCAAACTATTGAAGGTAAAAAAACCTTAAAAAATGATTTAATAATGGGTACCATGGGAGGTGGTGGAACAACTACACCCACAACCATCAACTTTGCCAATGGAAGTAAGATAGGAGATATCCAGAATATATTTAAGGGGAATCCCACTAATGATGGATCAATTGATTTGTATGCGCCAGATGTTGCAAAGTGGGTGCAGTTGAATTATGGTAATACTAATTATATTACATTAGATGGGAATGGGGCTTATTTTTACATAGGAGATCTTGAATGGAATTTTTTAAAAATGGGCACTACTGAATTGCCAGGAAACTTAAATTTTAAAAATGATAATGGTAATTCAGAAATAAATTCCGATAATGAATTAGATATTACTTCAAAAAATGATGTAAGATTGAGACATTGGTATGGCGACAGGTATACTCGATGGGGATTATTTGAAGATGAAGCAAGCTTATTAATAGAGAATGGTGTTGAATCTAAAGAATGGACGTACAATGTTGATGGTTCTTCTTGGTTTCCAGGGGATTTAAACTTTACAGACAATCATGCTATTAATTTTATAAGTGCCGGCACTTCTACACCAACATCCAATGCAAGTATTAATTCCGCTGGACCATTCTTAAAAATTCAAACTAGGCCTTTAACACCAGATGATGATACAGATGCTGAAAATGGAATAAGTTTAGAATATGAAAATTTAAACAATATCAAAATTAATAGTAGTGGAGTTCAATTATATACATGGAACACTAATAACGGTACCCCGTCATTTGTTGATGTAAGAGAATCTTCATTTAATTTTTTGTCAAATGATAATTCAAATAATCAAAACAGATGGTATTTTAACGGGGCAGATGCTAGTACCAATTTGCCAGGTAAATTAAATGTTTCTCAAAAGGCAGTTGATGATTTTGGGCTTACCATTACATCGCCACGTCCAGATAAACCATTAATACAAGATCCAGATAAACTAGGATCTTCCATTGGGTTTATTTCAGATGTTAATTCGGGAACAACATCTAACACCGCATTTATTCAATTAAATCCACAAGGGGATATGGTATTTAGGACTTTGCAACGTGGTATGTTGTTTCAAAATTACGGGAATGGAGATTTTGAATTTAAATTTAAAATTCCTGAAGATCTATCAGATCCAAATAATATAATTCCAGAATATACAAAAACCACAATTTCTATAAATAATGATAATGTACATATTGATGGGTCATTGACAATTGGGAACACTAATTATCCTAAATTAAGCGGATCTGCTGGTCAAGTTCTTACAATGGATAACGATGGTATGAATGCAATTTGGGTTACGCCTTCAAATACTGTTTCTAGTACTTCAAATATTACTTCAATAAATGGAGTTTTAACTGGAACCCAAAGTTTAACAACTGGCAATAATGGGGCAGATTTCTCAATTGTTAGCGATGGAAATACGGGTGTTCATACCTTTAATTTGCCTGATGCAAGTACAATAAATAGGGGCTTATTGACTAGTTCTGATTATTCAAGATTTGATAATAAACAAAATGCGCTAACAAATCCACTAACTGGAAGTGGTTTAAATGTTAGCGGTGAAATTCCTTTTTTTAATGGCACAAATTCTACAACTTCTGATCCCAATTTATTTTGGGATGCAACCAATAAAAGATTAGGCATTAATACTCAATCACCAGGTTATCCAATTGAAATTAATACTGGTGCTGCTAATTATGGTCTGATGATAAGTTCTGAAAGTACAAATTCATGGGGTTCTGGAATTGGCTTTAAATCAAGTACAGATGCAGTAACAAAAACCGGACTTTTTCAATTAGATAATGATGGAGCAATGGTATTTAGAACACTTCAAGATAATATGTATTTTGATAACGCAGGAACAGGGTCTATGATATTTAGAATGGGAAATCCAACCTCAAATGTTGGAATGTCTTTAAATAATAGCGGTAATTTAGAAGTTAGTGGTACTTTAAAAACAGGGGGTGTACTTTATCCAAAAGTTGTAGGAAATAATGGTGATGTATTGACTTTTGATAGTCAAACAAATAAAGCAATATGGCAAGCGCCTGTAATTACAAATTCCACAGTAAATGTAGAGGCTAGTACTTTATCTGGTACAACTTTAAATAGTACAATCATAAACTCTAGTTTAAAAAGTGTAGGTATTTTAGATAATGCTACAGTTAACGGTAAATTAATAGTAGGTTCAACCTCTGAAACGAGTAGTTCAGCAATTTTTGAAGCAAGTTCAACTACGCAAGGTTTTTTACCTCCAAGAATGAGCTTTTATCAAAGAACACAAATCGCATCACCAGTTGCAGGATTGACTATATGGTGTAATAATTGTGGATTATATGGAGAAATGCAAGTGTTTAATGGCGGTGCATGGACAAATATGATAGGTGGTTCAGCAACATCTCCCATTACTTTAGCCATAGGTGATAGTTACCAAGGTGGTAAAGTTGCTTATATTTTACAATCAGGTGATCTAGGTTATGATGCAAATACACAGCATGGAATAATTGCTGCTACTTCGGATCAAAGTTCTCGAATAATGTGGTATAATGGTATTTCATCAAATACTGGTGCAACAGCAACAGAAATAGGCGCTGGATTAGCTAATACTAAGTTAATCATTTCAAGTCAAGGGGCGATTATAACTGACTATGCTTCAGGTGTGGCTAGATCTTACAATGGAGGAGGGTATAATGATTGGTATTTACCAAGTATAGAAGAATTGAAAAAATTATATCAAAATAGACTAGCTATTGGTGGCTTTTCGGACATTGCTTATTGGAGCTCATCTGAGATTGACGAAAGTAGAGCCGTTCTTTGTGATTTTTGGAATGGTAGTGCATACAACTTTGGAAAGTTTGCAACGGCTCTTGTTCGTGCTGTTAGGTCTTTTTAGGCAATTGACAAATTTGATTAAGGCTTTTTATATATCTGTATGTATGAGTAATAAAATTGATTAAATTAGCTTCTTAATTTAATCCTATGTACAAGAATTTAGCCTTTATTTTTATTGCCATTATTGCTTTTGTAAGCGGAGTATCTGCCCAAGCCGATCGTTGGCAACAACGCATTGATTATAAAATTAATGCAAAATTAGATGTAGCTAACAATATAGTTAAAGGAACAGAAGATATTGTTTATACCAACAATTCAACCGATACTTTACGTAAAGTGTATTTTCATTTATATTGGAATGCATTTCAACCTAATTCATCCATGGATGTGCGTAGTAGAGAATTGGGGAAAAATACTATGACCAGTAGAAGAGGAGATGTGATCAAAGATTGGGATGCGCGCGTTACGGATCGTATACAAAAATTAACACCTGCTGAAATTGGTTACCAAAGAGTCAGCCAAATTTTAATTGCAGGTAAGGCGCAAAAATTAATTGAACACGAAACTATTTTGGAAGTACAATTAACTAATCCAATTGCACCAAAAACTTCTGCAAAATTATCATTGGTATTTGAAGCGCAAGTGCCAAAGCAAATCAGAAGATCAGGAAGAGACAATGCCGAAGGCGTTCGTTTTTCCATGAGTCAGTGGTATCCCAAAATGGTGGAGTATGATTATCAAGGATGGAGTACCAATGCATACATAGCGCGTGAGTTTTATGGGGTGTGGGGTAATTTTGATGTAAGCTTGCAATTAGATAAAAACTATATGGTTGCTGCAACAGGGGTTTTACAAAATCCAAATGCAGTAGCAAATACGCAAGGTTTAAAAACATGGAATTTTAAAGGAAATAATATTCATGATTTTGTTTGGGCTGCTGATGATCATTTTAAACATTTATCTAAGGAGGTTCGTAAGGGTTTAACGATACATGTATATTATAAAGAGAAAGATGCTAAATCAGATAGTGCATGGGCCAATGTTTTATATGCAGCTGAAAAAGCGTTGCCATTTATCGAAAAAAACTTTGGTGCTTATCCTTACCCACAATATTCATTTATTCAAGGAGGAGATGGTGGTATGGAATACGCAATGGCCACATTAATCAAAGGTCCAAGTTTAGGTACTGTTTTTCATGAGTGGATGCATAACTGGTATCAACAAGTTTTAGGAAGTAATGAAAGTTTGTTTGCATGGATGGACGAAGGCTTTGCAACTTTTGCGGAAAGTAAAGTATCAAGATGGTATGATGCAAATGCTGCACCGCAATCTCCTTTTATAAGTGAGCGTGCAAAGGCACAGGTATTTGCGAGTGTGGAAAAAGCGAAATTAGATTTGCCTTTAATACAAGCTGGAAGTTATGCGGGCTATATGGCTTTAGCTAAGAGTGGATTGGAAGAGCCCGCAAGTACACATGCGGATCATTTTAATACCAACTATGCATATAGTAATGCAGCCTATTCAAAAGGAGCAACCTTATTAGGGGTATTAGGCTATGTTATTGGAGATTCA
>RFZW01000108.1 GCA_009920495.1 Chitinophagia bacterium | reverse complement strand
AACAACAATTAAATTTTTATACCGGCGATTACGAGTACTATGAAGTTGAAAAAGTACAAAGAGTAGAAATACAACAACGTGCATTTGAAAATCAACAAGATTATATTCGTCAGCAAGAAAAGTTCATTGAGCGATTTAAAGCAAAAGCATCTAAGGCTGCTGCTGCGCAAAGTATACAAAAGCGTTTAGATAGATTAGATGTGATTGAAGATGTTCAAATTGAACGCCCTAATATTCGGATCAACTTTGCTGTAGAAAAAACACCGGGGAAGGTATTGGTTGATTTAAAAGGCATTAGCAAGTCCTACCCTAAACAAGTCATCTTAGAAAATGCATTTGCGGAAATTGAACGTGGTGATAAAATTGCTTTGATTGGCGCCAATGGTAAAGGTAAATCTACCCTATTAAGAATTGTAGCTGGTATGGAAGGCTACGAAGGAGAAAGAGTTTGGGGGCATAATGTGGACGAAAGCTTTTATGCTCAGCACCAATTGGAATCTTTAAATTTAAGCAATACCATTTTACAAGAAGTACAAGAATGTGGTACTAAAAAAACCGATTTAGAACTTCGTGCGTTATTGGGTTGTTTTCTTTTTGGTGGCGATGAAATTGATAAAAAAATTAAAGTATTAAGTGGTGGTGAAAAAGCCAGAGTCGCACTTACAAAAACTATTATAAGTAAGGCCAACTTTTTAATGTTGGATGAGCCTACGAATCACTTGGACATGGTTACCGTTGAGTTATTAGCGGAGGCTTTAAATAAATATGATGGCAGCATTATTTTAGTAAGTCACGATCGTTTCTTTATTTCTAAAACAGCGAATAAGATTTGGGAAATTGAAGATGAAAAAATTATAGAATTTAAAGGGGGTTACCAAGAATGGCTTGAATGGAAAGAAAGAATGGCGAAAGCAAAAGTTGCGACAACAGAGCCATCTAAAAATTCAAACACCAAGGAAAATAAAAAACAATCAAAGCCGGAGCCAGTCGCTAAAGCGGTTGAACCCAATGTGGCTATTGATAAGGATTTACAAAAGCAAATACAAAAATTACAACGCGTCATTGCGCAATTGGAGCAGAATATTGAAACATTGCAAAAAGAAAAATTGGATATTGAGTCACAAATGGCCGATCCAACGATTTATTCTGACACCCAAAAGTTTCATGTCGTAGAAAAAAGCTACCAGGATAAAAATGCTTTGATTAGATCCATGAATAAGGAATATGAAATTGCATTTAATGATTTGCTAGTTTTAGAAAGCAAATAAGTACCTAAAGTTCGCGATACATTAGTACATCGGTTTAGTCCATTTAATATGCACTATTAAGGAAGGTTAAATAATGTGCAAAAACTAACGATTCTTCGTGTTTTATAGAAAAATACCCACAATTGGTTATTTAATACCTATAATTACCCCTAATTGATTAAATTTGTAGCTCCATTTGGTTAAACCGCATTTGAATTCCAAATTGTAAATCAATGCTTTAACCTACAATTGATTAGAATATGTCCACAAAAAAAGTAACCAAAATTGCCGTTCTGACTTCAGGCGGTGATGCCCCCGGGATGAACGCAGCTATTAGAGCAGTGGTTAGAACTAGTTTATACCATGGATTAGAAGTATTTGGTGTTGCTAGAGGCTATAATGGAATGATTGAAGATGATATCATACCAATGGATTCTAAATCAGTGGCAAATATCATTCAACGTGGTGGAACCATCCTAAAAACGGCAAGAAGCAAGGAGTTTTTTGAGACGGAGGGACGTCAAGTTGCTTATAATAATCTTAAAAAAAGAGGTATTGACGGGATCGTTGTCATCGGTGGGGATGGTAGCTTTAAAGGCGCACAAAAGTTCAGTAATGAATTTGATATCCCATGTATTGGAATTCCAGGAACTATCGATAAAGATATAGCAGGAAGTGATTTTACGATTGGATTTGATACAGCTGTTAACACGGCTGTGGAAGCCATTGATAAAATTAGAGATACAGCAGACGCTCATGACCGCTTATTCGTTGTTGAGGTAATGGGACGTGATGCTGGATACATTGCTTTGCATAGTGGAATTGCAACAGGTGCTGAAAATATTTTGATTCCTGAGACCAAAACAGATATGAATGCATTAATTACCGCATTGACTGAAAAAGAAAAGCGAAAAAAATTAGTGAACTTAATTGTAGTTGCCGAAGGGGATGAATTTGGTGGTGGTACACAGGTGGGTAATTTTTTAAAGGACAAGTTACCCAATGCAGATATTCGCGTTTGTATTTTAGGTCATATACAAAGAGGTGGATCTCCAAGTTGTTTGGATCGATTAATCGCAAGCAGAATGGGCTATCATGCAGTAGAGTGTTTGTTAAACGGCACACACAATGTAAAAACACTTTTAATAATTAACACTAACCCCAAATAATAATGAGCCAGCCGCAAGAATTTAAAAACATACATCACAAAACAAAAATAGTTGCGACCGTAGGACCAGCTTGCGAATCCTATGACCAATTGAAAAATTTAGTCATTGCTGGCGTGAATGTTTTTCGCTTAAATTTTTCACATGGTAGTCATGAAGACAAAAAGAAAATTATTGACAATATTCGTGGCATAAATAAAGAATTAGGTTGCAGCATTGCGATATTAGCTGATTTACAAGGGCCTAAATTAAGGGTGGGTGAAATTGCAGACAATAAATTAGATGTAAAAGCCGGTGACATATTAACTTTCACCAATGAAAAATGTATTGGTACCATTGAAAAAATATACGTCTCCTACCCTAACTTGGCGGGTGATGTAGTGGTTGGAAATACCATCATGATTGATGATGGAAAGATTGAAGTGATGGTAAGCAGTGTTGAAAAAAATGGGGATGTAAAAGTAAAAGTAACCTTAGGTGGTATTATATCTTCCAAAAAAGGAATCAATCTTCCGGATACAAAAATATCCTTACCTGCATTAACTGAAAAGGATTTAGAAGACGCTGATTTTATTATCAAAGAAAAATTAGATTGGGTTGCCTTAAGTTTTGTAAAAAGAGTAGCCGATATTGAAATGTTACGTGCTATTTTAAATAAGAATAATAGCAAATCAAAAATTATTGCTAAAATTGAAATGCCTGAAGCATTAACAAACATCCGAGACATTATCAATGCAAGTGATGCGATCATGATAGCACGTGGTGATTTAGGTGTTGAGCTTCCTGTTGAAAAAATTCCTTTGATCCAAAAAGAACTCATCAGAAAATGTTTGCATCGTGCGAAACCTGTGATTGTTGCTACGCAAATGATGGAAAGTATGATTGATCGCGTAAAACCAAATCGTAGTGAAATTACGGATGTGGCAAATGCAGTTATTGAAGGTGCGGATGCGGTGATGCTAAGTGGTGAAACAGCAACTGGTCAATTCCCAGTATTGGTGATTGAAACCATGCGTAAAATTATTCACGAAGTTGAATTAAATGGCTATAAATATAATCGTGCGGATGACTTTAAACCGCAATCACATTCTCCTTCATTTTTAAGTGATGCAGTTTGTTATAATGGTTGTAAACTAGCCGATGATAGTGAAGCAAAAGCAATTATCGGTATGACACAAAGTGGCTATACTGCTTTTATGTTAAGCAGTTTCCGTCCTAAAGCGCCTCTATTTATTTTTACAAAGGAGAAAAGTTTAGTGAACCAACTTAGCTTAAGCTGGGGTGTAAAAACGATTTATTATAATAAAGAAGAAAGTTTGGATAATATAATTAAGGATCAAATTTCAATATTAAAAAAAGAAGGGTACGTTCAACCGGGCGACGTGGTGGTTAATACAGGAAGCACACCTGTAGAATTACATCTACCTACGAATGTCATAAAAATCAGTAAAGTAGAATAATATATTGGCCTCCCAACACATGGGAGGCTTTTTTTATTTAATTTTATAATAATATAATAGCATTGTATGATTGAATCATTTGAAAAAATTCCAGTTAAGATATTCCCTAATTCCAATGATGGGTCTATCATGGTAGCAGCTCAAATTGCAACACTCATTAAAGATAAGCAAGCAAAAAAAGAAAACTGTGTGCTAGGAATGGCTACAGGAAGTACGCCTATTTTATTATACAAGGAGCTAGTACGATTACATAAGGAAGAAGGTTTGAGTTTTAAAAATGTAATCACGATTAATTTAGACGAATACTACCCCATTAATAAAACGGCCTACCAAAGCTATTGGAGTTTCATGCATCGTCATTTATTCAGCCTAGTAGATATAAAACCAGAAAATATTCATATTCCTAATGGCGAATGGGCACAGGATCAAATCAAAGAACTTTGTGCTGGCTACGAACAAATTATAGAAAAATCAGGCGGGATTGATTTACAAATATTAGGCATTGGTAAAAATGGTCATATTGGATTTAATGAACCAGGATCAAGTTTTCATTCAAAAACAAGGGTGATACACTTAGACCAAGAAACAAGAATTGCAAATACCTATGAATTTCATGATTTGAATAAAGTGCCTAAACTAGCGATTACGGTGGGTATTAGTAGCATCATGAAAGCCAAAAAAATTGTTTTATTGGCTTGGGGAAGTAAAGCGGATATTGTTGCAAAAGCAGTAGAAGGAAATATTACAGAACAAGTACCTGCAAGTGTATTACAAAACCATGATGATTGTACTTTTGTTATTGATGAAATAGCAGCAACCGATTTAACCAGAAATAAATCACCATGGCTTACTGGAAGTACTGACTGGACACCTGCTTTAATAAAAAAAGCGGTTATTGAACTCGCTTTAAAATTAGATAAAACAATTTTAAGCTTGACGGCAAATGATTATACTGAAAATAGTTTGGCCGACTTATTAGTTTTAAGAGAATCTGTTTACGATATTAATTTACAAGTATTTTATATGCTTAGGGATACCATTACTGGTTGGCCAGGTGGCAAACCTAATGTTGTAATACCAGCGCATCCTGAACGTAGTAATCCTTTTCCAAAAAAAGTTTTAATATTCTCCCCCCATCCTGATGATGATATTATAAGTATGGGCGGAACATTTATGCGACTGCATGACCAAGGACATGATGTGCATGTAGGATATCAAACCAGTGGCAATATTGCAGTAACCGATGAATTTGTTACCCGCTTTTTAGATTTTGCGGTTGGTTTTGAAGATTTGTTTGGCATTGACAATAAAAAAAGTCAAGAAATTTTAACCAATGCCCGCGCTTATTTAGCAAATAAAAAAACAGACCATATTGATACTGCGGAAATCAGGGCGATCAAAGGACTTATTCGTCGCTGCGAAGCAAAAGCAACTTGTCGTTATGTGGGCTTAAAAGATGAGAACCACCATTTTTTAGATTTGCCTTTTTATGAGACTGGCGCCATTGAAAAAAAACCAATGAGTGAGTTAGACATTAAAATCACCATGGATTATTTAAATAATTTGCAACCACACCAAATTTATTGTGCTGGTGATTTAGCTGACCCACATGGCACCCATAAAGTTTGTTTAGAGATTATATTTGAAAGCTTACGCCGACTTAAGGCATCTGGCGCAGCATGGATTAAAGACTGCTGGGTTTGGTTGTATAAAGGTGCTTGGCAGGAATGGGATATCTCCGAAATTGAAATGGCGATGCCAATGAGCCCGGATCAGGTATTAAAAAAGCGTTTTGGGATATTCATACATCAGTCCCAAAAGGACAGTGTACCCTTCCAAGGTACCGA
>RFZW01000107.1 GCA_009920495.1 Chitinophagia bacterium | reverse complement strand
GCCTGACGCATAAATGATTCATGGACGTTATTCACAAAAATGATTAAAGTCTTTTGATTTGAATATTTCTGTAGTACACATTATTGCCATGATCTTGTAAGGCTATATGTCCACTAAATACTTTTCCAAAATCAGGAGATTCCTTTTTTGAAAACTTGCTATTTTTAATTAATTCTTTCCAGCTGTCGTCACCGATAGTTGTAGTTGCTGTTGTAACGCCATTTAATTTTAAAACCAAAGTGCCTTTTTGAACAATGATTTCCGCTTTATTCCACTCGCCAACCGGTTTTACTGCATCATCTGGTCCAGCGATTAAATCGTACAAGTTTCCAGCTCTGTGTTTTACAATTTTACCATCGCTATGGCCTTCATTGTCGAGTACTTGCATTTCTGGTCCAGTATACCAAAGGTTTTTATATTTTGCTTTGTCATCTTGTGCAAAAAAGATGACACCACTGTTTCCGTTTTTTGAAATTTTCCATTCTAATTTTAAATGAAAATCATCAAAACTTTCATCTGTGGTAATATCGCCGCGACCTTCTTTTGTACTAGCATCTAAAAAAAGTACCCCGTCTTCTGCTTTCCAAGCTTGGCCTGCAGTAGTTTCACCATAGGTATGCCATCCTTTGGTTGTTTTTCCGTCGAATAAAGGTGTCCACTTCTTTTTTTGTGCTATTGTTTGAACACAAATAAATAACACTAATGAGGAAAGTACAATTGATTTTAATTTCATTTTTTTATTTTTACGATTATTACTAACTAATTATTTTTTCAACAACATAATATATTTCACCATGGCTATTGCATCTTCTTCTTTCACTTGTGGGTGCGGTGTCATTGGTATTGCGCCCCAAACGCCACTGCCGCCACTGATTACTTTTCCAGCCAACATCTTAATATTACTTTCTGTTGCCTCATATTTTGCAGCTACATCTTTATACGCCGGGCCAATTAGTTTTTCACTTGTTTTATGACAAGTCAAACAGTCACTACCTGCAACTAATGCCAAACCTTTTTGATAATCAGGATTTTCAGATAATGGTTTTGGTGCTGCTACCACTGCTTTTACTTCAGTAGTCGCTGTTGCATCCATTGTCCCTTCTTTTTTTTCTCCACCACCACATGCAGCTAACACTATTACTGCTGACATAATTCCTAACACCTTTTTCATACGCTTTTTTATTTAATGATTAATTGATTTAATTATATACCTAAAATTTTCTTGTTAAATGCTTCATCTGATCCTGTATTTGCAAAGTCATCAAAAGCTTTTTCTGTTACTTGAATAATATTATTTTTAATAAATACGGCACCTTCTGCTGCACCCACTTCCGGATGCTTAATGGCGCACTCCCATTCCATCACAGCCCAACCCTTAAAATCATAAGCAGCAAGTTTGCTGAAAATATTTTTAAAATCAACTTGGCCATCTCCCAATGATCTAAATCTACCTGCGCGGTCAATCCAGTTTTGATAACCACCATAAACACCTTGTTTCGCTGTTGGATTAAATTCTGCATCTTTTACATGGAACATTTTTATGCGCTCATGAAATGCATCAATGTATCCTAAGTAATCCATGCATTGTAAAACAAAATGGGATGGATCATATAGTAAACAGGCACGTGGATGTTGGTTGACCTTATCTAAAAACATTTCATATGTAACACCATCATGCAAATCCTCGCCAGGATGTATTTCATAACAAACATCTACACCCACTTTATCAAACTCATTTAAAATCGGTAACCATCTTTTTGCTAATTCTGTAAATCCGGTTTCCACCAAACCTGCTGGACGTTGTGGCCAAGGATACACTGTGTGCCATAATAATGCACCACTAAATGTTGCGTGTGCATTTAATCCTAAATTTTGGGAAGCCTTCGCAGCATATTTTAATTGTTGTATCGCCCATTCAGTTCTTGCCTTTGAATTACCATGCACTTCCTTGGGTGCAAATCCGTCAAATTGTGCATCATAGGCGGGATGAACTGCTATCAGTTGTCCTTGTAAGTGTGTAGACAGCTCCGTGATTTCCATGCCAGCACTTGCTACAATACCTTTGATTTCATCCGCATAAGTTTTGCTTTCAGCAGCTTTTTGTAAATCAATACATCTTGCATCCCAACTAGGAATTTGAACGCCTTTGAATCCTAAGGAAGCTGCCCATTTGCAAATACTTTCCAAAGAATTAAATGGCGCAACATCACCCATAAATTGCGCTAAAAATATTCCAGGTCCTTTTATTGTGGTCATTCTATTTGTTTTAATAAGTCGTGAATTTCAACTTTTTTTATAAAATATAAGGGGTCCATTTCACATCCGATTGTGATGATGCAACCACATTATCAATAAACGCCATACCTCTTAACCCATCTTCAATGCCAGGAAAATCAAGCATCTCTGGGGTTGGCGTGGTGCCATCTATTTTACATCCAAGGGTTAATGCAAAGTTTCTATAAATATTTGCGAATGCTTCCAAGTATCCTTCTGGATGTCCGCCTGGGGTACGACAATTATGAATTGCAGTAGGAGATAAATGAGCGCCATAGTTTCCACCCGCCCTATAAACCTGGGTAGGTTGATCATACCATTTTACCAATAAAGTATTGGGTTCGTGTTGTGCCCATTCGATACCGCCATGTTCCCCATATACCCTTATTTTTAAAGCATTTTCTTCACCCGCTGCTACCTGTGATGCCATTAAAACTCCTTTAGCACCATTGTCAAACTTCAACATGACTGCGCCATCATCATCTAATAAGCGGCCTTCCACCATGGTATTTAACTCAGCACATACATCTGTAATTTTTGCACCAGTAATATATTCAGCTAAATGCGCAGCATGGGTTCCAATATCGCCCATCACTGAACTTTTTCCTGATTTTTTTGGGTCCGTTCTCCAAGCTGCTTGTGCATTTCCTTCGCGTTCAGATAATTTACTTAACCAACCTTGTGGGTACTCCACCCAAATTTTTCTAATTTTTCCAAACTTACCCTCTTTGACCATTGCCTTTGCTTGCTTGACCATTGGGTATCCAGAATAAGTGTGCGTTAAACAAAGCGTTAAGCCAGTTTCATCTAATTTTTGTTTTAATTGTTTTGCTTCATCTAATGAAAATGTAATTGGCTTTTCAATCACCACATGAAAACCATATTCTAAGGCCATCATTGCAGGTGCAAAGTGGGCAAAGTTGGGTGTTACAATCGTTACAAAATCGATGCGTTCGTTTGCAGGCAGGCTTGCTTCCTTCTTAATCATTTCTTCATAAGTCAAGTAAGTTCTATCCTTTGGTAAAAATAATGCCTCACCTGATGCCACTGCTGTTTCAGGATTAATGCTTAATGCACCTGCACTTACTTCAATTAATCCATCCATATTGGCAGCCAATCGGTGAATTGCACCTATAAAAGCGTCTTTTCCGCCACCCACCATGCCCATGCGTAATTTTCGATTCATATTTGAATTTTTTATGCTTTTGTATAAATTAAAAATCCATTTTTATACGATGGATTATAACCCTAGCAATTTCCTTATAATTTCGCAAAAAACCCCCATTTTTAACTTAAAACTTTATAAAAAGCAGGAAAAAAAAATTATATTTATCAAGTCATAAATTCTAGGAACTTATATAATATTTTGTAATGTCATCTAATGTGAATAGGCGTCAAATTTTAAAACAAGTAATCACTGGGTCTGCTGCTTTGGCAACAGGCGTTGTGGTTCCTTCAAATTTAATTGCATCCGTGAAACAAGGACTTCAAAACGATAACGAACCCCTTTCTCTAAAAGGAAAAATTAACCATTCTGCTTGCAGGTGGTGTTATAGTCAATATCCTATTGCAGAATTAGCTAAAAATTTTAAAGCAATGGGCATGGTTGGGATGGATTTGGTAGGACCTTCCGAATGGCATGTGCTCAAGGAAAATAATTTAGTGTCCACCATGTGCAATGGTGCTGAGATAAGTTTGACCAAAGGATTTAATGACCCAAGTTATCATGCTACCTTGGTGAAGAATTATACGGATCATATTAACTATGTTGCTGATGCAGGGTATACCAATTTAATTTGTTTTTCAGGAAATAGAAAGGGCATGGATGATGAAACTGGATTAAACAACTGTGCGACTGGATTAAAAAAAATAATGGCCTTGGCTGAAAAAAGAGGGGTCATGATTCAGATGGAGTTATTAAATTCAAAAGTAGATCATAAGGATTATATGTGTGACAAATCCGTATGGGGTGTAGAATTGTGTAAGCGAATAGGGTCACCTAATTTTAAATTATTGTTTGATATTTATCATATGCAAATTGATGAAGGAGATGTTATACGTACCATCAATGCAAATCATGCATATTATGGGCACTACCATACAGGTGGTGTGCCAGGTCGTAATGAAATTGACGAGCGTCAAGAATTATATTATCCTGCAATAATGCGTGCGATTGTTGCCACTGGATTTAAGGGTTATGTGGCACAAGAATTTATTCCTTCAGATAAAGATCCAATGACATCACTTAAAAAGGCTATTGAAATTTGTGATATTTAAAAATAATTAACACGATTAAATTTATATTTTATGATGAACAGACGTGAAGCATTATCAAGAGTAGCCCTTATTATGGGTGGAACCGTTTTAGGCGCGGAAGCATTTTTATCAGGATGTACCACTGCAAAAACAGGATTGGTTTTTTCTGCGGAAGACATTGCATTCTTAAATGAAGTGGGAGAAGTAATTATTCCTGCAACCAATACACCTGGTGCTAAGGAAGCCAAAGTGGGAGAGTTTATGTCAGTAATGGTGCGCGATTGTTATGATGAAAAAAATCAAACTATATTCATGGAAGGCATGCGTGAATTACAGTTTAAGGAAGCCAAAGCTAAAATTGGTAAATCCTTTATGGAAGCAAATGCACAAGAGCGTCATGATTTAATTAGTGCACTTGATAAGGAAGTGCAAGCAAATAAAGAAGCTAAAAAAGCAAACCCAGATAAAAAATCAGCGAACGAAAAACATTATTTTACCATGATCAAGGAGTTAACGCTGACTGGATTTTTTACATCAGAAGTAGGCGCAACAAAAGCGCTTCGTTATGTGGCTATTCCTGGAAGGTATGAAGGTTGTGTTCCTTATACGAAAGGGGATAAAGCCTGGGCTTAAAAATATTTTCGCAGCAGTTTGTAGGTACAAAAATTTTATAGGAATTATAATATTACATCAAATTTCATTTTTAACAAGAGTCAATTACCATTTTAATTTATTACATGTCAAATTCAAGAAGAAGTTTTTTACGAAACACAGCTTTGGCTGGTTTAGCTTTGGGTACACCATTCAGCAAGGAGTTATTTGCAATGGCGCAAAAGAAAAATAAGTTTGGGATTCAGTTATGGACAGTGAAGGAAGCGTTGGCTAAAGATCCTGTTGCAGTGTTAAAACATTTATCTAATTGTGGATACAAACAAATTGAAAGTTTTGAGGGTGCTAAGGGGATGTTCTGGGGTATGAAAAATACAGAGTTTAAAAAACTGATGGATGATTTGGGCATGAATATGGTGGCATCTCATTGCGATATTAGCAAGGAATTCGAACGAAAAGCTGCGGAAGCTGGTGAAATTGGGATGAAGTATTTAATATGCCCGCACAAAGGCGCACAAAAATCCATTGACAATTACAAACGCTTTGGAGATGAATTTAATAAGTGTGGGGAAATTTCCAATAAAAACGGCATTCGTTTTGCCTACCACAATCATGACTATTC
>RFZW01000106.1 GCA_009920495.1 Chitinophagia bacterium | reverse complement strand
CAAGCCAATTCCTCCGGGATTATCCAATACCCCCAAGCTTGATTAATTTTTGCATGCGCTGGTTCGCGTAATTCATAAATAACTTCAACACGAGCTCCTATCCTACTATGATAAGTCAATGAATCCACTTGAATAATATACAACTTTCCATATTCCGAGTATTCAGCAACAATATGGCCTTCCTTTAACTTAATAATCGCAGGCGCAGTATCACTATCAAAATAATCCGGCTGTCTGCTAAATGGCAGGTATAATAAAAAACAAACTACAAATAATATGATCGATGACTTAAGCAATGTATAAATTAAATTTTTAATTTAAAAAAGGGGCGCTTCCATTTTGAAGCAACCCCTTTTAATTATTTTGTACGTAAATTCCTAGTTACTCAAACTTCTAAAGTCAACAGGAACTAATTTACTTACCCCTGGCTCCTGCATCGTTACGCCATAAATTACATCCACCGCACTCATTGTTTGTTTATTGTGCGTTACAATAATGAATTGTGAGTTGTCGCTGAATTTTTTAATCATTTGCGTAAACTTGCTCACATTCGCATCATCTAATGGCGCATCCACCTCATCTAAAATACAGAAAGGTGCTGGTTTGATTAAATAAATAGCGAATAGCATTGCAGTTGCTGTCAATGTACGCTCTCCTCCACTCAACTGACTAATAGATGATGGTTTTTTACCTTTAGGGCGTGCGACAATTTCAACTGCAGTTTCAGCTAAATTATCTGGATCCACCAATATTAAGTCACAAGAATCTTCTTCAGTAAATAAGGCTTTAAATACTTTTTGGAAGTTTTCACGTGCAGTATTGTAGGTGGCCAAAAATGCCTGATTTGCAGTGGCTTCTACTTCCTGGATGGTTAACATCAAACTATCCTTTGCAGTCACTAAGTCATTCTTCTGTTCCAAAATGAAATCATATCTCTTTTTCATCTCCGTATACGCTTCAATGGCTGTTGGATTTACTTCACCCATATTTTCCAGACGTTTTTTCATTCTGTCTGTATTGGCTTGTAATTCATCCAAAGAAGTATCTGTTAAACGTCCTTCATCTAAGATATCCTCAATTTCCACTTTGAACTCAACATTCAATCGCTCTTTGGTTCCTGCTAATTGTAATTTCAAATTATTCAACTTGTCCTTAATCTCGTTAATTAATTGATCCACCAATTCCTTAGATTTCACCAAATGCCTTAAAGCGCTTTCCTTTTCCTGTAAATCATTTCTTAACTTATAATAAGTTTGATCCGCTTCATTTAACTTTAATTCTTCTTCTTCCTTAATTCTAATTGATTCAACCAATTCTTCTTGCAATGAAGTTAATTGGTCTTTACTTTCAATAATAGCAGCTGAAGCTTCCGTTAATTGAACACTATTCGTTTGAATTTGTGCATGTAAATCATTCAATTGATTTTCCTTGAACAAAACTTCCTGTTGTAAAGCCTCAATTTTACTTTGTTGCTTTGTCAATTGCAAGTTCATTTCATTAAACTCACCGGATGCTAAATGATAGGCTTGCTCAGCAGCTTCCTGTAAGGATATATTCAATGCATCAAAAGCAATTCTTGTATCTGCAATTGCAGTATGCTCAAATTGTAATTTCTCTTCAAATTCTTTCAATTTTGTAGCCGCAGAAGTTTGTGCTAATTGTAAATTTTCTAATCTATTTTTATTTGCAAAAACTTCATTGATTAAAGTATTCACCAATTGCTCAATGGATCTAATCTCATTCTCCTTCAACAATTCGTTAAATTCTAAAACAGCATTGTGCTTCACCTGAATTTTTTCCTTTAATTCATTCACCACTTTTTCTTGTGATTGAATGTCGGCTAATAACTTTTCTAGATTTTTTGCACGGCCAATTTTTTTACCTTCAAAAATTCCCACACTACCTCCAGTCAAGGTATATTTCCCTTTAACGTACTTCCCTGTTTTTTCTAAAAGGATGCCGTCAAATTCAGCTTGTAATGCTTGCTCATTTTCAGCAATAAATACATTGCCTAATAATTGACTCGCCAAAGCAGCATATTTACTATCCACTTCCAACACTGACAACGCAGCAATGGTATTAGCAGGTGCTGCAACTGCACTTATCCCTTTTAACTGATCCAATAAAAAGAAATTAGCTTTTCCTTTTTTGTTTTCATCTAACAATTGAATTGCTTGCAACCCTTCTTGTAAATTATTAACAACATAATAGTTTAAATAAGGCTCTAAAACATTTTCAACGGCTGTGCGATATTCTTCCTTAACATATAATATGTCAGATAAGATAGGAGCACTATGATTCCATCCTGTATTTTTATGTAAAAATTTAACGCTATCTGGATATCCTTCCATGGAGTCCACCAAACTTTTCAATAAATCGTACTCATTCTTCTTGGCATCTAATATTCTTGTTTCATCGGCCAATTGAGATCTTAATTTTTCTAATTGCTCCTGTGTTTCAAAAATACCCGCTTTAGCTTGATCATGTTGCAAGTGCAATTCAGCCAAATGTGCTTTATTGGAAGCCAATGCAGCTTCTTTTTCTGCTAATTGCGCTGTTATGGTTTCTATTTGTGTAACTCTTTGTCCTTGTTCCTCTTCTAATTGGAGTTGTGATCTTTGTATGTTTTGAATGGACGTATCTGCGACAGCCACTTTTTTCTCCGCATCAAATTGATTACGTTGAATTTGTTGGTATTGTTGTCTTAAGTTATCCAACACCGATCTTTGATCATCAAAATCAGTTCGCTTATTGGTTAATTCAAGTTGGGATTGTTCCACCCTTGCTTTAAAATCTTGAAATATTTTTTCTTCATCCACTACCTGCAACTTGGTATATTCAATGGAGTCGCCAATTGTTTTTAATTGTCCTTCCGCTCTTTCTAAAAATTCTTGTAAAGATTTTTCCTTATCGTTTAAATAATCAAGTCGTTGCGCGGCTAGGTTTTTATCATTTTCTTTTGAACGTAAGTCTTGCAACAAATCATTAAACGCATGCTGCATGGTTTGCAAATTCTTTTCCTTTTCAATAAACCCTACACGCTCTTGCTCAAGTGCCGCTTCTTCCAAAGCAATGGATGCTTCTAATTCAAACTTCTTGTCTGTTTCTGCATCTTGTTGCTCGTTTAACTCTTTATAGCTGATGTTAAAGCCTTCTAACGCTGCTTTTGCAAGCTCAATGGCCGTATCCTTATAGTCCTTCTTAATTTCAAAATACTTCTCCGCTTTCTTTGCTTGATTTTCTAATGTTTTTAATTGATTGTTGATTTCAAATATTAAATCTTCAATCCTCGCCAAATCCTGCTCAGTTGCATCTAATTTATTCTTCGCTTCTTTTTTACGCGTTTTATAAATCGTAATTCCAGCAGCTTGTTCTAACATACGACGACGACTATTATCTTTATCCTTGATAATATCATCCACCATTCCTAATTCAATAATTGCATAGCTATCTGTACTTACGCCCGTATCCATAAATAAATTATGAATATCTTTTAAACGACAAGCCACATCATTTAACCTGTATTCACTTTCGCCATTTTTATAAAAACGACGTGTAACAGTTACGTTGTTAAATTCAGTAGGTAATAAATTTTTTGTATTCTCGAAGGTTAAACTTACTTCAGCCATTCCACTTGCACTTCTGGTTTTACTTCCGTTAAAAACCAATGAATCTAAATTCTCACTACGAAGTGCTGAAATTTTCTGTTCACCAATAACCCATCTTATGCTATCAATAATATTACTCTTACCACAACCATTCGGTCCGATAATACCTGTTATACCCTCGTCAAAACTTACAATTGTTTTGTCAGCAAAGCTCTTGAACCCCTTGATTTCTAATGACTTTAGTCTCACTTGTTTTCTACTTTTTTATGTCTGCGAACATAAGAAAAAGAGTCAAGAATTCAAGTCAAAAATGGTGTTTTGTGTACAATTAGTGGAGAAAATTTAGGCCTTAACAACCAGCCTGCCTCCCTCTGTTGTCAGGGTACGGGAAGGAAACTTATTCACGACCATAAAATCGTGGGTAGCCATGACAATTGCCGTACCATCTTCTTTGGCAATTTGGAACAAAATTTGCATGATTTCATCACTAGTTTCGGGGTCTAAACTGCCCGTTGGCTCATCTGCCAGTATTAATTTAGGAGAATTAAGCAAGGCCCTAGCAATATCCACCCTTTGCTGCTCGCCACCGCTCATCTCATAAGTCATTTTAAATCCTTTATTTTGAAGCCCTACCTTGGCAAGCACATCATTGATCTTTTGATTAATTAACTGCTCATCCTGCCAGCCTGTAGCTTTAAGTACAAATCTCAAATTTTCATGCACATTACGATCGGTCAATAATTGAAAGTCTTGAAAAACAATCCCTAAGTTTCTTCTTAAAAATGGGAGTTTTTTCCAATCCATTTCCTTTAAATCAAATCCCACCACTTTACCCTCCCCTTCAGTAAGTGTTATTTCGCCATATAATGTTTTAAGTAAACTACTTTTTCCAGTTCCGGTTTTACCCACCAAATAAACAAACTCCCCTTTTTGCACTTCAAAATTCACAGCTTGCAAAATTAAATTACCACTTTGATAAATATTCACATTTTCAAGCTGTACTACAATTTCACTCATGATGTTATAATTTGTTTAATATAATTTGTGATGCAACCTTTTGAATTAAATCATTGAACTTCTATAAAATTAATAGGTAAACACTTCCTTTCCAAAACTTCCTGCTAAAACTAACTCCTTATGTGCTGAAGCTTCCACACGACCAATCACCTGCGCTTCAATATTAAAGGTTTTTGCTAATTCAATTAATTTAGTTGCAGATGCTACATCAGTAAATATTTCCAATCGATGGCCCATATTAAATACCTGGTACATTTCTTTGGCATTTGCCCCTGAATTTTCTTGAATTAACTTAAAAATTGGTGGCGGCTCCATTAAATTATCCTTAATAATGCGCATGTTCCCTGGCAAATATTTCATGCACTTTGTTTGCCCGCCACCACTACAATGAATCATCCCTTTCACCACTTCAAAATGTTGGGATAAAATTGCTTTTACCAAAGGAGCATAAGTACGCGTAGGGCTTAACAATAATTTTCCAACGGATACCGAACCAAAGCCTGGTATGTCTAATTCATCTGTCACTTTATTCTTTCCAATATAAACTACTTGCGCATTTAGTGTTGGCTCAAAAGTTTCCGGATACTTGGTCGCATATTCCTTACTCAAAACATCATGTCGCGCACTGGTTAAACCATTACTTCCTAAGCCACTATTATAATCAGTTTCATAGGTTGCTTTTCCGTGACTTGAAAACCCTACAATCACTTGGCCTGGTGCGATTAAATCGTTGGTAATTAATTTTGATTTTGGCCATCTCGCCGTCATAGTTCCATTTACCGCAATGGTTCTAACCACATCCCCCACATCGGCAGTTTCGCCCCCCAAAAATTCAATATTTACGCCAAAGTTTTTTAAAGTTGTAAAAAAATCCTGTGTAGCATTAATTAAAACACTTAACACCTCCCCTGTAATCACTGATTTATTTCGATCAATAGTGGAAGAAAACAATATTTGATCATAAATACCCACACATAATAAATCATCTAAATTCATAGCAATCGCATCCTGTGCAATACCTTTCCAAACACTCGCATCCCCTGTTTCCTTCCAATAGATATATGCCAAGATACTCTTGGTGCCTGCGCCATCCGCATGCATGATATTAATATAATCAGCTTGCCCTCCCAAAAAGTCGGCATACAACTTACAAAACGCGTTTGGATACAACCCCTGGTCTAAATGTTGGATAGCTGCATGAACTTCTTCCTTTTGAGCGGAAACT
>RFZW01000105.1 GCA_009920495.1 Chitinophagia bacterium | reverse complement strand
CAAATCATAACAATATTATTATTTTAACCTGTGATCAAAATACAGGTTTCACTGGAGGGAATAATAAAGGGATGCAATATGCGATACAACAAGGATATACTTACACGCTATTGCTGAATAACGATGTAGCGGTTGAAAGTGATTTTTTAGAACCATTAGTGCAAGCTTTGGATGCCAATGAAAATATGGGTGCTGTACAACCATTAATATATTTTCACCACGACAGAACATTAATTTGGAATGCGGGCACCAAATTTAATCAATGGCTGGGTATCACAAAAACCATTGGATATAATAAAAAAGATGCGCAACATACTTATCGAAATCAAAACCAGGGCTTTGCAAGTAAAATAGATTGGATTACCGGATGTGCTTTTATGGTGAGAACAGAAGTGTTAAAAAAAGTGGGATTATTATATGATCCATTTTTTATTTATTATGAGGATGTGGATTTGTCGTTTCGAATAAAAAATGCAGGCTATGATTTGGGCTATGTGCCAGCATCCGTTATTTATCATATAGCCGGGATGTCACATAAATCAACCAATAAAACTGCCGAAGGCTATGTTAGCCCTAAAGTACATTACTTAAATGCGCGTAATCATATTTGGTTGTTAAAAAAATATACGAACCTATTGCATGCGCCTACAGTGATAGTATACCAAAGTTTATATTACTTAAGTGTCACAGCTTATTTTATACTCCGAGGCAGATGGCAAAAAATAAAAGCATTGTATAAAGGAATTGGCGAGGGTTTAAAATTTGGAATACAATCGTAATAAATTCAATAAGAAAATTAAAATATTAAATTAAAACATTTGAAAAAAATTATCATCACAGGCGTAGCGGGTTTATTAGGTTCCCGCATGGCAGAATGGATCTTGGAAAATCATCCAGAGACACAAATTATTGGTATCGATGATTTATCTGGAGGCTATCAGGAACATGTACCCAAGGGGGTTGTATTTCATCAATTGGATATAAGCAAGGATAATATTGATGAATTATTTAAAGAGGTATCCATCGTTTATCATTTTGCAGCCTATGCCGCTGAAGGATTAAGCCCGTTTATTCGAAAATTTAATTACAAATGCAACTTGGTGGCTACTGCGAATGTAGTAAATGCTTGTATTACACATAATGTACAAAGGCTGGTATTCACGTCAAGTATGGCAGTGTATGGCATAGGAACACCTCCGTTTAAGGAAACAGATAAGCCAGCACCCATTGACCCATATGGTGTAGCTAAATATGCTTGTGAAATGGATATTCAAATTGCAGGCGAACAACATGGCTTGGATTGGTGCATTATACGACCACATAATGTATATGGCCGCAATCAAAATATTTGGGATCGCTACCGAAATGTATTAGGTATTTGGATGTATCAATATATCAACGGGTTACCATTTACCATATTTGGTGATGGGTCACAACAACGTGCATTTTCAAGTATTGATGATTGCCTATTGCCATTGTGGAAGGCGGGGAATGACGCGAGGGCTTCCAAACAAATTATCAATATTGGCAGTTGGAAATATTATTCTATCAAGGAAGCGGCTGATGTTTTAAAACAAGTAATTGGTTCTGGTGAAATAAAACATGAACAAGCACGTCACGAAGTTAAAGATGCCTTGCCAGCACATGAATTAAGTGTGCAATTGTTGGATTATAAAGATACCACCAGTTTAGAAGCTGGATTAACAGATATGTGGCAGTGGGCACAACAACAACCTAAGCGAGAACAAAAATCATGGGAAACCTATGAGTTGGAAAAAGGCTTGTATGGCTTTTGGAAAAACAAATAAGGAATACAAACTGTGGTAAGGAATATTATATTGAAATATAAGTGAAGCAAAGAAAAAAAGAAATAGGTAAAATTTATATAAAGGCACAGGCCATTGTTTTTGCAATTGTTATTTGCGCAAGCATTTTAACTTTTCAAAATGCAAAAGCACAAACCATCAGCATGGATCAATTACCAATTGAGGATGCGTTAAGGCGTTTGCAATTGATGGGGAAAATTGAATCCGATATTTCATTTATGTCAAGACCATTGCAGCCTACTAAAATTGGTGCATGGGATAGCGCTTTGAAATGGTTGGATCCGGTGTATTTTAAAAAGGGACTACACCCCATTGGTAAAAAGTTTTTAGGAAATACATTTTACGCAACTATATTACCATTACAAGTAACTGGTCAATATGTAACAGAACATCCGTTTCAGGAATTGGATGGACCCATGGTTGCAAGTAGCGGAAGGCAAACATATATTAGCGGCGGCGTATATTTAAAACTAGGGCCACTAACCATACAGTACCAACCGCAATTTGTGTGGGCCGAAAATAAAAACTATCGTGGCACGATACAAACACCCAATTATAATTTTCCCGACAGCTATAGTTATGATCATTTAAAAAACAATTTAGTTTTTAATGAAATTTTTGATGCACCTTTTTTGAGAAATAATTTATTGAGTAATTCAAGTATACGCTTAAATGCGGGCCCGGTAAGTGTGGGGGTGAGTTCAGAAAACTTAACCTGGGGACCTTCTATAATGAATCCATTAATTATGAGTTCGCACCCCGGAGGCTTTATGCATTTAAGCTTTAATAGTCGCCGACCATGGCGCACTAAAATTGGAAGTTTTGAATGGCAATGGGTTGCAGCGTATTTGGAGGAAATAAATCCAGCGTATCGAGGATTGGCCGAAAATTATTTGGGATATGGACCAGGGCAAACTAAGGATGAAAAAAGATATTTTAATGGCGCAATGCTTACTTACCAACCCAAATGGATTAAGGGTTTAAGTATGGGTTTAACTAGAATTGTGCAAGAACCAGAATTATTATTATTAGATTATAGCGGTGCTTCTCCAAGTACAACAATTCCTGAATGGAATTTAATTTTTAAAAATGCTTCAAGAGCAAATGATGTAAAACAATTTAGTAATTGGTTGACAGGTTCCGTTGAAGATAATACGGATCAATACGCTGGTGCATTCTTAAGATGGGTTTGGGAACCTTCGCATGCTGAATTTTATACTGAATGGTCTCGTAATGATGCATTTTATAATTTGCGCGATTTTATACAGAATCCCGAACATTCTAGGGCCTATACTTATGGGTTTCGAAAATTGTTTAATTACAATGAACAACATCCTTTAAAGTATTGGCAATTCATGAGTGAGTATACCCGTATACAACAAGCATCTAGTTTCCCAGTAAGAAGTGCAGGAACTTGGTATGTGCATGGTGGATACAGACCTTTTGGATATAACAATTTGGGCCAAAATTTAGGGGCACCTATTGGATCAGGTGGAAATTATTTTATGATGCGTGTTAGTAAATTTGAAGGTATGAAGCAGTTGGGTATCCAATTGGAAAGCACCACTAAAAATGCCGATGATTATGAGGGCAGCGGATTGGCCTTTCAAAATGCAAGTAAAACCAAATGGGTGGATATGGGCTTTAGGGTCATGTATGATCATCCCTATAAACATTTTTTATTATCTGCTAGCTTGATTGGGAAGCGTTCGTTTAATAATAATTTTTCTCAACCAGCAACGGCTTCAGGATTTGGTTTTGAAAATCCCAATGATGTAGATAGTTTTTTATTAAAAATTGGCATTCGCTATTTATAGTTTTTTAAGTATTTATGTTTTTATTTCCATTTGCTTATTTAGTTTCCTTTTTTTATGCAGTCACTCAAATGTTTAAAAAGCAAATCGAAGGCTTTTTAATATTTGTTATTGTTGGTCTGCCTATCTATATCAATGCCATGTCGGTTAGCTTTATGTATGGGTTTAGCAGGTGGATACCCTTATTGCAATCATTTAAGGAGCTTGCAGTTTTAGGGGCTTGTTTATTAGTAGCAACACAATTAAAACAAAAACCAGTGTTGCATGTTATTGACAAATTAATCATTGGTTTTTTTGTTTATACTTTATTGTATGTGATTGTTCCTATAGGTTCCTATTCTATAATGGCCAAGTTAATGGCGTTAAAAAACTTATCCTTTTTTTGTTTGTTGTACTTTATAGGTAGGTTTTGTGATAAGGACCAGGTAAATATCAATAAACTATTTTCATTTATTGTTATCGTCCTACTTGTAGCCACGATTGTTGTATTTGGAGAGCGCATATTAAATCAGCACCTCCATAGTTTTACTGGATTTAGTGATTATAATTTTTATTTTTTTAATACCGACGCTTCAGGTAATTACGGCTTGTTGTGGACTTTTGAAACAGAATCAACTGCAAAACGATTTGGAAGTATATTTTCAAATCCTTTGGAATTTGCATCTGCGATTGTTTTATGCTTAGCCATTATACTGGCTTTAATAAGTTCAAAAAACAATACCGATATAACTACACCCATACAAAATAAGGCTAGTACATTAGAAATGATGGGTTTAATTGCAAGTTTTATATGTATCGTGCTGGCGTTATCAAGGGCGGCATTCATTAGCTATTTTTTAGTCATCTATATTTATGGTTGGATTGTAAGCAATAAAAAAATTGTTCATTTTTTTCATATTGGAGCTGCAATCATCGTGCTATATGTATTTTATATTTTAGAAGGGGACTTGTATGATTTTATTATGAATACCCTTACTTTCCAAAATGAGTCAAGCTTAGGGCATGTGTTAGAATGGTTGGATGGCTTAAACGCCATGGCTTCACAACCCTGGGGTTTGGGCTTGGGAGAATCGGGAAGGGTATCCATGACCAATAAAAATAATACAGGCGGCGAAAATCAGTTTATAATTATTGGGGTACAGGTAGGTGTATTGGCGATGGCACTATATATCTATATCTATTTTAAATTAATTAAAACAGGCTTACAACAATTAAAAATCACTGCTGGCAAGGAATGGAAAATAATGTTGGCCATTGTACTCATCAAAATTGGCATGTTTGTTCCCATGTTTACTTCCTATATTGATTCTTATATTTACTTAAGTTATTTCTCCTGGTTTTTATCGGGCTATATGATTAACCATATTCAAAATAGACAATTGATTACTGAATGAGTATGGAAATAATAAAAGTAGCAGTGGATGTGCGCGATTTACAAATTTCAGCATCAGGAGCACGTAGTTATTTGGAAAGCGTAATCATTGAATTTAAAAAGGAACATCCTGGTTTTGCTTTCTATTTTTTAGATGCTACAACAAAGGCATATACGGGTAATCACTTTTTGTTAAAACTTAAAGAACAACTCAGTTATTTTTTGTGGAAACAATTCGTATTGCCTTATCAAGCCAAACAGTTGGGTTGTCGCGTTTTGTTTTGTTCCGATTTTATGGTGCCTTATTTTTCATTGGGGATTAAGACCATCCCCGTATTCCACGACGCTTTTTTTTGGGAATATCCAGAACATTATAATAAGTATTGGTTGCTAGTTTTTAGAAATTTAGGATTGGCTGCAGCAAAAAAGTCAGCATATGTAGTTACGCCTACACAATACGCATCCAATCAATTAGTGAAGTATACAGGCATTAACTCCAATAAAATACAAGTAATAGGGGAAGCCCCAAAAACTATTGATACTTCAATAAGCGATAATGAAACAACTGCGATTGTAAAGCAAATTTTAAACTTGGATTATATTTTACATATTGGCACTTTGGAAAAAAGAAAAAATCTAACAGCGCTCATCCAAGCTTTTAAAATAGTTAGAGAAAATGGATTCCCGAATTTAAAATTAGTATTGGTGGGTAAAGCCTCCAACAAAATAACCTTGGATGATAGTAGAGCGATTAAGGAGGCAATCATGCAGCAACAATCAACCAATGAGGTAATATTAACTGACTACCTCTGTGATGCAGAAGTGCAGCAACTATATCAAAAAGCTAAGCTGTATGTATTTCCTTCAATCAATGAAGGATTTGGT
>RFZW01000104.1 GCA_009920495.1 Chitinophagia bacterium | reverse complement strand
TTTGATAACTGCAGGCGCAGATGCAACTACTGCAGACATTGCACCTAGTACAGATAGAAATTATGTAACGGATGTTCAAGCTGGAATAATTTTAAATACAAGCGGTGTAAATACAGGAGATGAAACGACAAGCTCCATAAAATCTAAATTAGGTATTACTACTTTATCAGGCTCAAATACTGGTGATCAAGTACTTCCAACTTTATTAAGTTTAGGGGCTGTTCCAACTTCAAGAGTTATCACGATTAACGGTACAGGCTTGGACTTAAGCTCAGATAGGTCTTATACTATAAATACAGGATTAACTTTAGCTGATTTAGAGTCTTCAAATGTAAAAGCGAAAACTTTTGAATTAACGCAACCTACTGCGATAAATTCAACTACTACTACTACAACATTAGACTTGTCTAATGGGAATTTGTTGGAACTTGTGTTAACTGGACCCACTACACTTGCTTTTTCAAATCCCAAAATAGGCACTTATATAATAAAGATTAAACAAGATGGTACAGGAGGGAGAACGCTTACTTTCCCAATTATGAAATGGGCAGATGCCGCAGTGCCAACGATTACTACAGCTGCCAATGCTATTGATTTGATTACCTTAATCTATGACGGGACTCATTATTATGGGTCTTGTTTACAAAATTTTTAAAAAATGCATAAAATTATCTACCTATTTCTATTATTTTCAATTTATTCCAACGCGCAAGTGATTCCGATTGGTACAGTAATAAAGGGTAAACGTTTACCAACTTTATTTTCAGAAAATGTTCCTAATGAGGATAATAATTCCGCGACTTTGTATGGCAGCATTAAGATTAATGATTCAAAATTAAGTATAGTTGAAAATGGCTTTGTGATTTTATTGAGTTCAGATGCGCAATCACCAAATATTTCAAATGCAAGGCGCGTTATAGTCTCCGGGGGCACTGCTAATTTTCAGACAACTTTGAATGACTTTGCATCTAATACAACCTATAAATATTGCGCCTATGCTAAAAATAGCAAAGGAGAATATGCTTATTCGCAAGTTATTACTTTTACAACTTTTAGAAATTATTGTGAAATTAATCCTTGTAAGAATGCGGGTACTTGTACAAGTAATGTCTTTGGAGCAGAATGCTTATGTACTATTAATTTTTGTGGTGATTGCTGCGTACAACTTGCTGATCCAATTTATTGTCCAGGAGGAGGGGAACAATTATGCCCCGTAGCTTCACCAATTGCTTATGCAGATAATTTAGATAAAAATAAATTTCAAAATAATATTATAAAAACTGCTACTTTTAAAAATATCTGGGTAAATACGGGGAAAGCAATTCTTGATGAGTCAACGATTAATACAATGAAATAGGATTAGTCCAATTCAATTGTTGGGTCCCAGAATAATTTTTCAAAGTCAAGGACGGTTTCGTTTTGGACTTTTATTTTTTCTTTGGCTAAGAGTTCCTGCATTTTAGTAGGCGTTTCAAAATGCGCTTTTCCTGTTAACATGCCATTTCTATTTACAACACGGTGTGCCGGTACTTTTGGTTTTACATGATGAGATGCATTCATCGCCCAGCCTACCATGCGGGAGCTTCCGCCAGTACCTAAATACTTTGCAATGGCACCATAACTGGTAACCCTGCCTTTGGGAATAAGGCGTACGACATCAAATACGTTTTGAAAAAAATCATTCGTCTTTGCCGTGTATTGCATGGGGACTTTTAATTTTACTTAATTCACTTATAAGTAACATCCTTGTTTTAACTGGCTCTGGTACTGCTTCATATTGATAGGGGCAATGTCTGCAGGCATTACCACAACAATAGCCTCTTTCCTTGTGGTAAGCTGCTGTAAATACCCATTTCCCATCTGGGTCCTTATAATATTGTATTCCTTCAATCATTTATTTAATTTTCGGTACTCCCTTATCGCTTATAACAGATGTTCGACATTTTTGTTTGGACTAAATCAATTTATTGGCTTTATCCCTCTTTCTCTTTTGGCATCATGGGTTTCGGTCACTTCAAATGCAGCAATAATTTCCTTGAGTATTTCATCCTTGGCTTTGGGTAACTCCTTGTCAATCTTAAATTCAATATAATGGATTCGATTGCTCCCGGCGATATTTAAACCTTCGTAATAAGTTTTGATCGCACATCTTGGGTCAATATTTTGTTCCCCATATATATCCTCACTTTGCTTTACCAAGGTTAAGTCAAATAACTTAATCACTGCCATGGTAAATTCAAATAGGTTGGGGCTGTCCGTTTTCAAATGCACTGATCCTCCCGGTTTTAAAAATTGCTGATACAATCTTAAAAATTGCGGATGTGTTAAACGCTTTTTTGCTTTGGATAATCTTAATTGTGGATCGGGAAAGGTGATCCAAATCTCATTTACCTCCTCCTTTGAAAAATATTGAATGGCCTGTTCAATTTGGGTTCTTACAAAAGCTACATTTTTAATTACTTCTTTATTAGCTATACTGGCGCCTTTCCAAATACGATTTCCTTTGACATCCAGTCCTAAAAAATTTTGATCTGGGAACATGCGTGCTAGTCCTACTGCGTATTCGCCACGACCACAAGCCAGCTCCAATGTAAGCGGTTTGACTGGTGTTTGTGTAGGCGTATGACTTTTAACAACCGCAAGGTCATCTAATGAAATTGGGTAGGGGCCTATGGCTAGGTTTTCAAAAAACGAATTCCATTTGCCTGGCATGCCTTGGGGGTATTCCAATACATTCTCGTATTCCTTGATCGCTGCAAACTTGATTAATTTTTTCTGCCCCATGCCACAAATATACTTCCTAGAAAGGATTCTAAAGGATTTATCCCAGCATTTATTTTTTATTAGTTACCTATTTACACGTACATTTATATATAAAATTACACGTGCAATGAAAACGAAATTAACCTTAGTCATGGAAGATGACGTGATTTACAATGCAAAAAAATATGCTAAAAAAGCGGAAACCAGTTTATCGTCGATACGATAAAAAAGTTAAATCCTAAAGTGGCAAAATTAAAAGGGGTCTTACATGTTCCTAAGGATTTTAATTACAAAGAAGCGCTGGGTCAAATTTTATTAGAACGTTATAATAAGTTAAAATGAAAAATATATTTTTAGATACCAATGTAGTCATAGAATATCTCTCAGATAGAGGTTCATTTTCAAATGCTTCTACCGAATTGTTTGATTTATATGCAAATAATAATCAAAAAGTATATATAGCTGCTGTTTCTTACAC
Source organism: Chitinophagia bacterium (assembly GCA_009920495.1). Classification (GTDB taxonomy): domain Bacteria; phylum Bacteroidota; class Bacteroidia; order Chitinophagales; family Chitinophagaceae; genus Sediminibacterium. The sequence continues at coordinate 2,669 of RFZW01000104.1, read as the reverse complement.
AAATATTTATTATATTTTAAATAAGCAATACAAGTCGCACAAAAAAGTAATTAATATGCTTTCTCAATTATTGGAACTTTCTGAAATAGTGGATACTACTAAAAATGTAGTTAAGGATGCCATAAAATCTGCTTTTTTAGATTTTGAAGATGCTGTTCAATATTCATCTGCCTTGTCTAATACGAAAATTGATATTATTGTTTCTAGAGATAAGAAAGGCTTTAATAAAAGCAGCATTCCAGTTATGGATGTCGAACAAGCATTGGTCTATATTAAGCTTAATAATAAATAGCGCATCTTTCCCAGATTCATTCTAATTTCATCAAGGTCAACTTCAACTTATATTTATTTAAAATATTGATAATCAAATTATTATGTAATAATGATCCTGTATAAAATAGGAGCACCTGCGAAAATGGATTATATAATTAGATGGGATAGAATAAGGCAAGGTTTCTGTACTATCTACCCATTAAATTATGTTTTCCGTTATATTATCAACTAGCTGTTTCGATTGCATGATTACTGCGCTAATTTTTATAATTTCATAGATAAGTACTTTAAATATATTTTATGAAATACCTAATTGGCTTTGTGCTATGTTTGATATTATCAAACCACAACTTTGTTTACGCACAGCAGGATGCAAAGTTCACTGAATATCAAAAGGAGTTCACCACTTATCCATTTTCGGATCCTGATCCTATTGCTAACTTTTCTAAAATTTATCCTTACTTCCGTTTTGATGGTTTCACCGAAACGGGTGTTCAAAAAAAATGGAAAGTAGTAGAAATTGAAAATGATTTTATCAAAATTTTAATCTTACCAGAAGTTGGAGGTAAAATTTGGGCGGCGATAGATAAAAAAACAAACGAGCCTTTTTTATATTATAACCATACCGTAAAATTCAGAGATGTTGCTATGCGCGGTCCTTGGACCAGTGGTGGTATTGAAGCCAACTATGGTATCATTGGCCACACCCCTAATTGCGCTACGCCGGTGGATTACATTATTACTAAAAAAGAGGATGGGAGTGTTAGTTGCACCATTGGCGTACTTGATTTATTAACGCTTACCAATTGGCGCATGGAAATAAACCTTCCGAAGGACAAAGCTTTTTTTACAACACAATCATTTTGGTATAATAGTACACCTACAGAACAACCTTACTATCATTGGATGAATGTGGGTTTAAAAGTGAGTGGTAATTTGGAATACATTTATCCAGGTAATAAATACATTGGTCATGAAGGGGAATACAATGATTGGCCAATTAACAAAGACAATGGTAAAAATATTTCCTTTTATAACAACAATAATTTTGGTACGTATAAATCATACCATGTGTTTGGTAAGTACACTAATTTTTTCGGTACCTATTGGCATGACGATGATTATGGCATGGTTCGTTATAGTAATCATGATGACAAGGCGGGTAAAAAAATATGGATTTGGGGCTTATCTCGTCAAGGAATGATTTGGGAAAAATACTTAACCGATACCGATCAACAATACACTGAAGTGCAATCGGGTAAACTGTTTAATCAAAATGCAGAAAAAAGTACGTTCACGCCGTTTAAGCATGTGAACTTTTCACCTTATAGTACCGATACCTGGAAAGAATATTGGTATGCAGTGAATAAAACCAAGGGTATGGTGGAGGCTTCAGTGTATGGCGCATTGAATATGGTTCAAAACAATGGCTGGCTTAAAATTATGTTTTGTCCTGTACAACAAATTAATGATGCGATTGAAATTAAAGTAGGCGAAAAAATAATTTATTCAAAACAAGTTTCCTTAGCACCTACTATCAACTTTATTGATTCCGTTAAATACAATCCAACACAAGGGGATTATGCGGTAAGCATTGGTGGTGTAAAATTGAATTATAGCAGTGCCTCTAGTTCCAATGTATTGAGTCGTCCAGTGGAAAGCCCTTCCAATTTTGATTGGAACAACGCGAACGGCTTTTATACTAAGGGCAAAGAATTCATGGATCAAAAATTATATGACCAAGCAGAGGCTGCGCTTGCCACTTCACTTAAAATGGATAGTAATTATTTGCCAGCCTTGGTTAAAATGTCGTCCTTACAATATCGTAATCATAATTATAATTCTGCTTTGGTTTTAGTTAAAAAGGCTTTAAGTATTGATACACATGATGGCAGTGCCAACTATTACTATGGTATCATCAATGCAGCATTAGGGAATACGGTTGATGCAAAAGATGGTTTTGATTTGGCTACTTTATCGGCCGAATACAAAACAGGCGCGTACACGGAGTTGGCTAAATTATATTTAGCAGAAAAAAATTACCCCAATGTGATTGACTATTCGAATAAAGCACTTACTTATAACGCCATTAATATTGCCGCACTTCAATTGCAAGCCATTGCTTTTCGATATACCAATGACCAAATCAATTATGATAAAACAATTCGAACTATTAAAGGCTATGATCCTTTGAATCACTTTGTGAATTTTGATGCTTATTATAAATTAAGTCATAGTGCAGCTTATGATGAACAAAAAATAAATCAGGCGCTGCGTTCATTTAACAACCTGATTCAAAATGAACAACCTTTTGAAACTTATTTACAAATCGCCAACGATTATTATAATGTGGGCTTGTTAAATGAAGCCGAGCAAGTGCTGGCAATTTGCCCTGC
>RFZW01000103.1 GCA_009920495.1 Chitinophagia bacterium | reverse complement strand
TCCGCCGTGACAGGGCGGCATTCTAACCAACTGAACTACCGATCCTTGGTTCGTGGATAAATCCACTATTAAGGGCTGCAAAGATAAGGGGAAACTGCTTTTTTAAACAAACTTTTATTAAAAAACCTTTATTATTTTTACATCCCAATATAAGCATATGCCAGAATACCCAAATAGACAGTTTTTAGATTTTGAACAACCGATTAAAGATTTATACGAACAGATAGATGCGACTAAAAAGTTAGCTGAAAAAAATCCTAAAATTGATTTATCAGCTACAATTAATCAGTTGGAAAATTCAATCATGGACAAGCGAAAAGCAATCACAGAAAGCCTTTCGCCTTGGCAAAGGGTACAATTGAGTCGCCATCCTGATCGTCCGTATACCTTAAAATACATTCATTTGATGTGCGATAAGTTTATTGAATTACATGGAGATCGCAATGTAAAAGATGACAAAGCCATGGTGGGCGGATTCGCTGAACTAGGGGGGCAAACGGTGATGATGATTGGTCAACAAAAGGGAAGTAATACCAAAGCGCGCCAATTACGCAATTTTGGGATGGCCAACCCTGAGGGCTACAGAAAAGCCTTAAGACTCATGAAATTGGCTGAAAAGTTCAATAAACCGGTAGTTTGCTTGATTGATACGCCTGGTGCTTTCCCAGGTTTGGAAGCAGAGGAAAGAGGTCAGGGAGAGGCGATTGCGCGTAATATATATGAGATGATTCGCCTTAAAGTACCCATTATCATATGTATTATTGGGGAAGGGGCGAGTGGCGGTGCATTGGGTATTGGTGTGGGAGATAAAACCTTAATGATGGAGAATACTTGGTATACTGTTATTTCACCTGAAAGCTGTAGCTCCATTTTATGGCGTAGCTGGGATAAGAAGGAATTGGCGGCTGAGCAGCTTAAGTTAACGGCCAATGATATGAAAGGTTTTGGCTTGATTGATGAAATTGTGCCTGAACCTGTTGGCGGTGCACATTGGAGTTATACCGAAGCGGCTGCGATATTAAAACAAAATATAATCACTGCTTTACAATCGGTGAAAGATATCGATCCTGCAACGCGCACTGAAATCAGAATTGAGAAGTACAGCAAAATGGGATTTTGGGAGGAAGCGTAACATTATTTTTTTATCTTTACCTACTATGTTAAGACAAACTTTAAAAGGAACAGGGGTTGCCATTGTAACGCCATTTAAAAAAGACAAATCCATTGATTTTGCTGCCCTTGAAAATATCATTGAACTTCAAATAGCTGGAGGCCTCAATTATATAGTGACTTTAGGTACTACTGGCGAGTCCGTTGTTTTGAGTGAGGAAGAAAAAATTGAAGTATTTAATTGTACCGTAAATAAAGTGAATGGTCGTGTGCCCATTGTAATTGGTATTGGTGGCAATAACACCGCTGAGGTAATTAAGTCCTTTGGAAAATTTGATTTAAGTAAAGTGGTCGCCATATTAAGTGTAACTCCTTATTATAATAAACCAGCACAGGAAGGTTTGTACCAACATTATATTGCTTTAGCGGATGCGGCTCCTAAGCCTATATTATTATATAATGTTCCTGGTCGTACGGGTCGTAATATGACTGCGGCAACTACACTTCGTTTGTCGGCACATAAAAATATTGCGGGTATTAAAGAAGCAGGGCCGGAGATGGCGCAAACTATTGCTATTTTAAAAGATCGTCCTTTGGATTTTTTAGTAGTGAGTGGTGATGATGAAATTGTAATGGCACAAATTGCCTGTGGTATGGATGGCGTGATAAGTGTTGCTGCCAATGCATTTCCTAAGCAATTTACAGATATGATCAATGCTGCAATGTCAGGTGATTTTGCAGGGGCGAAAAAAATAAATGATGGATTGATTGAATCCTATACACATATGTATGCCGAGAATAATCCTGCAGGTATTAAAGGATTTATGTTTGAGCAGGGGTTAATACAAAATGAACTTCGTTTGCCATTGGTTCCTGCAAGTGAGGAGTTGCAACAAAAAATAAAAAGTTGCTTGAAAAAAATGTCGGCTTAGTTTAATTTCTTTTTAATCGCTTGTAGTTTCATTAATGCCTCCACCGGGGTTAGGTTATTAATGTCAATGGCATCTAATTCCTTCCGGATAGATTCAAAGGTTTCCGTATGTGCATCAAAAATAGATAACTGATATTTTGTATTTGGTTTTTGCACAGTAGGCGTTGCTAAATTTTGACTTCCCTTATTTTTCAATTCCATCTCCGATAAAATTGCGTTGGCTCGGTCAACTAATATATTTGGCATACCCGCCATTTTAGCGACATGAATACCAAAGCTATGCGTGCTACCTCCTTTGGTTAATTTGCGTAAAAAGATAATTTTATTGCCCACTTCCTTATGACTCACATGATAGTTGTGTACAGTAGTAAGTTGGGCTTCTAAATCATTGAGTTCATGATAATGCGTAGCAAATAAGGTTTTAGGTTTTTGCTTGGACTGATTTAAGTATTCAACAATGCTCCAAGCAATGGATATACCATCATAAGTAGATGTGCCTCGGCCTATTTCATCCAACAATATTAAACTTCGTTCACTGATATTATTTAAAATACTTGCAGTCTCTAACATCTCCACCATAAATGTAGATTCTCCTGCGTTTAAATTATCATTCGCACCCACACGGGTAAATATTTTATCAGTCAGTGGAATATTGGCTGCATCAGCAGGAACATAGGAGCCCATATGCGCCATTAAAGTAATTAAGGCGGTTTGTCGTAGCACCGCACTTTTACCACTCATATTAGGGCCAGTTAAAATAATAATTTGTTGTGTGGCAGGATCCAACATCACATCATTGGGTATATAAGCTTGATCAATGGATAAGCTTTTTTCAATCACCGGATGTCTTCCTGCTTTGATATCCAAAATAGCTTCATTGGTGAGGGTAGGCTTACAATATTTATTTTCCTTCGCTATTTGCGCAAAGCAAAGTAAGCAATCTAATACCGCAATGAGTTGGCCATTTTTTTGTATAAGCCCCATCTCCTTTATTACTTGATCCAACAGTTGTTGGTACAATTCATTTTCAAGGGTCAATATTTTATCTTCCGCGCCCAATATTTTTTCCTCGTAAATTTTTAATTCAGGGGTAATATATCTTTCAGCTGTGGTTAAGGTTTGTTTACGTATCCATTCCGCAGGCACTTTATTTTTATGAACGTGCGTAACTTCTAAGTAATAACCATACACATTATTGTAGCCAATTTTTAAAGAGGAAATGCCTGTGATCTCTGCTTCCTTATTTTGTATCTGTGTTAAAAATTCTTTGCCACCGCTGGAAATATTTCTTAATTCATCCAAACTTTCTGAAACCCCAGTTTTGATAAACCCGCCTTTCACCACGGTAGCAGGGGCTTGCTCGGACAAGGTGTTGAAAATGGCTTTATTACTGGTTTCGCAGGTAGCCAAATCATTACTAATGTGTTGTAAATAATTATTAGAATGAGGGGCCAATAATTTTTTTATTTCATGAACAGCCTCTAATGATTTTCCTAATTGCAAAAATTCACGGGGCTGTAATTTTCTGGTAGATAATTTACTTGCTAATCTTTCTAAGTCACCACAGGATTCAATGAGGGTGCCAAGTTGCGTTGCAGTAACATCATCCTTTAAAAAACTTGCAACGGTATTTAATCGGTTATTAATTTGTTCAATAGATTGTAAGGGGAATACCAACCATCTTTTTAATAAGCGCGCACCCATGGGGCTTTTAGTTGCATCCATGATCTCCAATAATCCTTTACGATCGGCGCCATTGCCTATTAATTCTAAATTGCGTATGGTGAATTTATCCATCCATAAAATTTCATCCCGCACCATGCGCTGTATTTTATGAATATGTTGTAAGTGGGGGTGTTCTGTTTCTTTTAAATAATGCAAAATTGCACCTGCGGCAATGATGCCTAATTTTTGATCTTCAATACCAAAGCCTTTTAAATTTTGCGTTTGAAATTGCTTTAACAATAGTTCTGTCGCAAAAGGTTCATCAAAAATCCAGCTATCTAATCCGTAGGTATAAAAGCTGGTCCCAAATGTTTCTTTGAAATTAGCTTGGTAATTTTTGGGGAATAAAATTTCAGCAGGTTGTAAACTTTGTAATAATTTATCTATGTATTCAACATTGCCTTCTGCAATTAAAAATTCACCGGTAGTGATATCTAAAAATGCAACCCCGCCTTTATCATTTTCAACAAATATAGCCGCTAAAAAATTATTGTTCTTATGCTCTAGTAATTTGTCATTAGTGGCAATGCCAGGAGTGAGCATATCTGTCACTCCACGTTTTACAATTCCTTTGACTGTTTTAGGATCTTCTAATTGATCACAAATGGCAACACGGTGTCCTGCTTTTACTAATTTATGTAAATACGTATCTAAAGAATGATGGGGGAATCCGGCTAATTCACTACTGGAGGCAGCCCCATTATTTCGTTTGGTTAATGTTATGCCCAAAACCTTGGATGCTATTATCGCATCCTCCCCAAAAGTTTCATAAAAATCACCCACCCTAAAAAGCAAGATGGCATCAGGGTATTTTTGCTTAATAGCCCTATGCTGCTGCATAAGCGGGGTATCGGAACTAGATTTTGCCATGGGTGACAAACCTACATAATTTTTCATAAAAAGCGTACTTTTGCATATGCGTAAATTAAGCATGGATGAGCTTGGAAGGATGTCAGTTGCCGACTTTAAAGAAGCGCCCAAAAAGCCAATTGTAGTGGTGATGGACCAAATCAGAAGCATGCACAATGTGGGTAGTGTTTTTAGAACTGCCGACGCCTTTTTAATCAATGGGATTTGTTTGTGTGGGTTTACCCCGCAACCCCCGCATCGGGATATTCATAAAACAGCACTCGGCGCCACTGATTCGGTAGATTGGTTGTATTACGAACAAACCACCCAAGCAGTAAAGGAATTAAAAGCACAAGGGTATAAAGTATATGCCATTGAACAAACGGAAGGAAGTATTCCATTAAATAAATTTGAAAAGTCGGATACACCCATCGCCTTGGTTTTTGGGAATGAAGTGGATGGGGTGGATAATGAAGTCATCGCACTTTGTGATGGCGTCATTGAAATTCCACAATGGGGGATGAAACATTCCTTAAATATATCCGTAGCCGCTGCGGTGGTACTTTGGGAATTAGTGCGTTCGTAAAACAATAAAAATGAGTCAAGTAAAAAATTATTTAAGTTTAGTCAAATTCTCGCATACCATTTTTGCAATGCCTTTTGCATTGATTGGATTTGTGTTGGGATTAAGAAATCATTTCATACAACAAACCTCGGTAGATCAGGTTGGGTTAAAGTTTTTTTTAGTGCTGGTATGTATGGTCACAGCTCGTTCAACTGCCATGGCTTTTAATCGTTATTTAGATAGACACTTTGATAAATTAAATCCACGTACTGCCATCAGAGAAATCCCAGCAGGTATTATTAAAGCAGAAAAAGCCCTGATATTTATTGGTATTAATATGGCGGTATTTATTATAGCTACTTATTTTATTAATGCCATTTGTTTTTATTTGTCACCGGTTGCATTATTCGTGATTTTATTTTATAGTTATACCAAACGATTTACTTATTTATGTCATTTGGTTTTAGGCATCGGTTTGTCTCTAGCGCCCATTGGTGCTTACTTAGCAGTGACGGGCAGTTTTGATGTATTGCCTTTGTTATTTTCATTCGCCGTTATTTTTTGGGTAAGTGGTTTTGATATTATTTATGCTTTGCAGGACATTGATTTTGATCAATCACAATCACTATATTCTATCCCAAGTCAATGGGGCTTAAAACAATCATTAAGTATTTCACGCGTATTACATGTTTTATCAGCATCATTTGTTATTGCTGCTTATTTTGTAGGGGGATTTCATTTTCTATATCTTTTTGGGTTGCTCATTTTTAT
>RFZW01000102.1 GCA_009920495.1 Chitinophagia bacterium | reverse complement strand
CAGGTAATGTAATTGAGGGATTAAGACTAGGTACTGAGATTTTAGAAAAGCATAATTTAATTATGGTTTTAGAACCATTAAGTGATACGCCTGAATTGTTCTTGCGTAATTCAGATCAAACCTATGCTATATGTAAAGCAATTAATAGCCCTTCTTGTAAAATTTTGTTTGATATGTATCACATGCAAAAAAATGAGGGTAATATCATTAATAATATCAACAGGTGCTGGAATGAAATTGCTTATTTCCAAATTGGAGATAATCCAGGACGCAATGAGCCAGGTACCGGTGAAATGAATTATAAAAACATTTTCAAACACATTAATGGCAAGGGTTATCAGGGAATTTTAGGAATGGAGCATGGCAATGCAACTAAGGGCCCTGAAGGAGAAATGGCTTTAATCAAAGCTTATCGCGACGCAGATAGTTTTTAAGAATTAGCATCCTATTTTAAAATTCACACCGCATAAAAATGATGGGGATGCGGGGAAGCGCATAGTTATTATTGATGCGCTTATTTGTATTATCGTAATTGGTATAAATAATATTTTTTCTATCAGTTACATTCTGAATGTCTGCACCATAGCTCCAGGTACTTTTGTTTTTATTTTTCTTATAGCTAAAGGAAAGGTCTGTTCTCCAATAGTCTGGGTATTGTTCAGTATTTAACTTTGTATAATCTAGAATGGTGGTTGACCTGGCTATTGATTCTTTTAAATTGATGGGGGTATAACAATTTCCGCCCCTTAATAAATATCGTATGTTTATTGAAATGCTATTATTTTTTTTCAATTTAAACTCTTTACCAATGAGCGCATTTCCTGCATAGCTATTATTGTATATAGTATTGTGCCATATTTTATTTTTATTTTGATATTTAGCATCAAATAAGGAAGCAGTTATTAAATAATAAAAGTTTTTTGAATAAAATTTTTCAATGGTTAATTCCAGTCCCTTATTTTTTCCTAATCCTGCATTTTCTAACACATTAAGCGGAATACCACCACTTGTGTTTAAAATGGAGTAAGTGCCATTGTATGCAGTATCAATGGGCACGCTTGTTAAGTTTTGAATATAGGCTTCTAACTTCACCTTTGTTTTATCATTTATTTTTTGTTCATAGGATGCTACATAGTGAAATGCACTTCCCGGATTTATATTTTTATTAGGCTGCGTAAAACTTCCATTAGTTGCATACCTTTTAAACAGATATACAGAGACAGGTTCCAATCTGCTATGTACTCCGACGCCAGTTGAAAATATACCGCCCCATTTACTTTCCATATGTAATGCCCATCTAGGTTCTAAGGCGGTTGCGTCATTTAATAAAAATTTATATTGATGTAGGCCAATAGTTGTTTTTATTTTTGAACTTAATTTAGCTAATAATTGCGCATATAGCTGAACAAAATTAGTGCTCCCGTCATCATTCAAATAATTAAATAAAACATTTTTTGAACTTAAACGATTGTCTTTTAAATTATAGGATAAATCACTTAACATAATTCCTGATTCAATGGTAAGTCTATTATTAAATTTATAGGTTAATGCACTTGAAAATCGTAAGGAAGGATATTTATATATTAATTGCCGGGTCACTAATCCATTAAGTCCACCTGACATATTTTGTTTTAAATTTTCCTGAGATTGATAGCTAATAGACAATACATTTTTAAAGAACACTTTTCGAAATGAAATTTTATGATTGAATCCGAAAACATTCAAACTGCCTTTATCAATATTTTTTTCAGTCAAGGTGGTTTGATACGTTTCATCATTACCCATTAATCCCCAGAGGGAAAATATACCACTCTTTTTTGTAGGCAAGTCCACTGTAAAATTTAAATCTCTGAAATTAGGGTTGTAATTGTTTGTATTTAAATTAATAATATTACTATTCAATAATAATTGTAAAGTTGAATATCTTCCTGCAACACGATAAGAACTGCCCGACTTTCCAATGGGTCCTTCCATCCCAAAATCCAGGCCAATTAAACTTAATTGTCCAGTGAATTCAGTTTTTTGGTTATTCCCCCTTCTAAAATTTAAATCAAATACACCGGATAAGCCATTGCCAAAATTTGCGGGAAACGCGCTGGTCATGAAGTCAGATTTAGCCAAACTATAGGCATTAATCATGGATACAATACCACTCGTTGAACCTTGTCCGTCGGTAAAGTGATTGGGATTGGGTATTTCAATGCCTTCTAATCGCCAAAGTAATCCACGGGGCGAATTGCCTCTTATGACAATTTCATTATTATCATCCGATCCTGCATTGCTAACGCCCGCAAAGGCCAATGCCATCCTTGCAGGATCTTGGAATCCACCTGCATATCTGACTGCTTCTTGCGGACCAAACTGTCTTGTGCTGACTAAGGCAAATGGGTTATGAAATTGCTCTTTGTTTTTATTACTGCTTACAGTTACTTCCTTCAAAATGGTCACCGCTTCTTCTAATTCAATTTCTAAAACCACTTCCTTCCCACTATTTAGTTCAATTCCGTTAATCAATGTATTTTGATAACCTAGTTTACTTATAACTAGGTCGTATTTAGCAATTGGAATTTTACTAAAACTAAATTTTCCATTACTATCTGATATCGCTATTAATTTTGCATCTTTAATCACTACAGATGCATCTGCTAGCAAATTTTTAGTTTGCCGATCAACGATGGTTCCTCTTAATTGCTGCGTAAAATTTTGACTCCAACAAAAATTAGATATAATACTTATGCATATAAGCAATAATGTAAATTTTTGTTTTTTCATTTTAAGGTAAGTGAAAGTAAAATTAACGAAAAGATAAAGCAAAAAGCATTCTTGCATTTAGAAGTCAGCAATTCAATATAATAAATTACAACTTATATTTTTTTATTTGTTGGTGCATAATTTTAAACCATAAAGGTGGAAACAAGGATAATAAAATCATGCCAGGATAGCCTGTGGGCATTTGAGGCGCGTTATCAAAACTTCTTAAAATTTGATATTTTCTTGATGCCAAATAATGGTGATCGCTGTGGCGACTTAATTCAAAAAGCATTAATCGACCAATAATATGATTGCTATTCCAGCTATGATGTGGCTGTACGCGTTCAAATTGTTGTTCGCTGGTTTGTGTTCGAGACAATCCATAATGCTCAATATAATTAACCGACTCTAATAATAAACCACCAATTAAAGCGGCAACCATAAATAAAATAGCAATTTTGACGCCAAAAAAATTAAGGATTACTAATACAAACGAAATTTGTATTATTTGAAAAAGCAACATTTCGTTTTGTAAGGACCACCAAGGCTTTCCCTTTTTTTGTACCTCCTCATTTGCTATTTTCCAGGCACTTAAATAGGTGCCGATTAATGTTTGTGGCCAGAAGGCATATACGGATTGATTGTATTTTGCAGTACTAGGATCATGCGGTGTAGCAACATGCTTATGATGTCCTTTATTATGTTCAATAAAAAAGTGCATGTATAAACTAGTTAATAAAAGCAATTTAGCAAATGTTTGCTCCAATTTATTTACGCGATGTCCTAGTTCATGTGCAACATTAATGCCAAATGTACCACAAAGCAATCCCATACTCATCACGCGTCCAGCGATATCTATTGTAGTTAAAGAATCCTGCTTTAAACAATTAAAAAATACCCATAAAGAATAATATTGCATAATTACTGCAGCGTATAAAATAAAATCATAGGACACGTTTTTTTTAGCCAATGCCTCTTCAACTTCATCTAAATTACTTGGGTCCGATTTTATAAATAATTCTACAAACGGAATTAGAAAAAAAGTATACAATAAAGGAAGCCAACATATTAGCCCATTGCCATTAAAGGCAGACAGCGTTAATACATACAATACAAAAGGTGTCAAGTACTTAAAGGACTTTATCATTCAATTAGTTTAAATATAAATCTGCTATTTTTTTTGCTTCATTCATTGGATCACCTTCGTTACGATTGGTTAAGATAATAACCATTAATTTTTGTTCAGGAAATAATAAAAGCTGATTCCTAAATCCAATAGAGCTTCCTCCATGGTGTGGGTGCGTAATATTTTTATAGTCTTCTATATGCCAGCCATAACCATAATCGATCGGTGCACCATTATTTAATTTCTTTCTCGTCCATGCTTGGTTTTGCATTTCAGATCCTAATAATTTATAATCCCATAATGCTTTGATCCATTGGGTCATTTCAATCGTATTTGTATATATTCCACCATCTCCTAATACTGCACTAGTCATACTTTGATCAGTTTCCACCCAGCTTCCATTGCCTGATGAATATCCATAGGCGCGATTGGGAATGGTTGATTTACCCGCTTCAAATGCGACACTATTTTTCATTTTTAAAGGCTTAAAAATATTTTCTTTTAAAAACAAACCATAATCCTGTCCTGATATTTTTTCTACTATCAATGCTAATATTGCATATCCCGTATTACTATATTTATATTGTGTACCTGGGGCAAAGTATAAGCCATTTGTTTTATACATTAATTGCAGACAATTGGTATCATGCAATTGCACCGCTTGCGAAGGGGACATTAAATCCTCATAATCCATTAAGCCTGATGTATGTGTTAATAGGTTTTTAATTTTTATATCTTTTCCATAAGCAGGAAATGAAGGGAAGTATTTTGTTAATGGGTCTTCTAATTTTACTCTTCCTTTTTGAACTAATAATAATATTGACATTGCTGTAAACTGTTTACTTACAGATGCTAATCTAAAGTTAGTCGCAGGATTAATTTTTTCTTGGGTAGAAATATTACTTACCCCATATCCTTTTTTAAATACAATCTTATCATCCTTAAAAACAAGTACACTTGCCCCAGGCTGATCAGCGGATTGGTATGCGGACAATATATCATCAATACTTTTTTCTTTCATTAACATCCCGCTTGATTTGCAGGAAGCAAATGAAATAATAACTACCCCATAAATAAAAAGCGAACTTTTTAATTTATTTACCATTTGTATTTAATTTTAATAATGCTTGCTGTGTTTCTAACACCGCTTTTTCTGTTTGTTTGGTTGGGGGCATATCCGTATGAACCAGTATCTCAAACAGCGTATTAAATTTACGAGCTATTTCTGGAAAATTGACCATACTTTTTTTACGTCCCTCATAGCAGATAACGGATAAATCATGTTGCTTTTGTAACTGTGCAATAGGCGTTTTTACACGGGGATCCATTTTTATGGTTAAATTTTGGGTATATACCTTGCCTTTCACAGTTAACTTAACTGTATAGTTACCTGGCATCACCCATGGAGCGGTTGCTACCGGTGCAGTATTGTGAATAACGGCAGTCATGGGGTATTCCACAGGTATATTTAAGGGATTGTATTTCATATCCCATAAAAAGCGGTGTGCCCCTTGTTTTGCAGATAGTATTTGTTGTGGTTTTATCCAATACAACGGAATATTTACATCTGGTATGTTATATAGCGTATCCTTGTTACTAAAGCTACGAACCAGGGTGCCTTTGTCATTTAAAATATCTAATTGCACCAACTCCTCATTATTATTTAAATAATAATCAATGACTGCGCCATCTGGGGGATTTTCACCTGCTGGCTCTTCCGGTGGAAGTGGTGTATCTGTATTCATATTCCAACGAATCCGAATAGCTTGTTGTGGCTTGTATAAAGTAGTTGCTGTTGGTGCGTTTACTTTTAATTGACGAAGTGGTGTGATATTATCTAAAATCCAAAAACTACGACCATGTGTTCCAATCACGATGTCATCATCTTTAATGACTAAATCACGAATCGAAGTTGCGGGCATGTTTAATCTTAATGATTGCCAACTTTCACCTGCATCTAATGAAAAATAAACCGCATTTTCTGAACCTGCAAATAATAAACCTTTTCTTACAGCGTCTTCCCTTATTGTATTAATAGGTTCATTCGGCAAGCCGTTAATTATTTTTTTCCATGTAGTACCACCATCTGTTGTTTTATAAA
>RFZW01000101.1 GCA_009920495.1 Chitinophagia bacterium | reverse complement strand
TTATGATCAGGTGGTCATGATTAATCAACAAAGTGAAAAGCACCACGAAAAATCATTATCGAATATTGTATTTATGGGCATGGGTGAACCCTTATTGAATTATAAGAATGTTTTAAAAGCGGTAGAACGCATTTCAGCAAAGGATGGTTTGGGCATGAGCCAAAGAAGAATTACCGTTTCAACAGCGGGTGTCGCCAAAGGAATTAGACAATTAGGAGATGACCAAGTGCGCTTCAAATTAGCCTTGTCCTTACATGCCGCGAATGATAAAAAACGCAATGAAATTATGCCTATCAATGAAAGCAATAACATTGAAGCATTAATTCAAGCCCTTAATTATTTTTATAAAAAAACGGGCAGCGAAATTACATTTGAATATATTTTGTTTAAAGATTTTAACGATAGCGAGCGAGACGTTGTTGAATTAACAAAAATATATCGTCAAGTTCCTGCGGACTTAATCAATGTCATTGAATACAACCCGATTGATAAATTTCCATTTGACAAACCCAATGAAGATGGATTTGAAAATTTTGTAACTGCATTACAAAAAAACAGGGTAAATGTTAGGGTAAGAAGAAGCCGTGGCAAGGATATTGATGCCGCTTGTGGACAGCTTGCCAACAAGGATAATTTTTAATAGCACGGCACAATGAAAAAAAATAGAACTGATAATTTTGATAAATTTTCTCTTAAAAAAAAGGGAAGCGCTGTCAAAGAAAATATAAGACAGGATAAGAAAAAAGCCAAAGCCGAATCAAGGGCCATGGGCGAAGCTGCACGACAAAGAAAAATAGATAAAGCGAGAGGCATTGTAACCGATCCTCCTAGAGAAAAGTATGCAAAGGGACCCTATGCCAAAAAAACAACTGGCTATGAAAAAAAACCAAGCACGCGCAAAAGCTTTCAAGATGCCCAACCAAAATATGGCGAACTAACCCCTTCTCATGCATCGCGTCCTATAACAACGCGTCCAACATCGGCTAGCAAAAGAACACCTGCATCCATGGATAAAGCGGATGAAAAAAGAACCGCTTCCATTGGTAAAGTAAATGCGGCGGCCGATACCCCTTATGAGCAAATGCCATTGAATAAGTACATTGCACATGCGGGTATTTCTGGTCGACGTGAAGCAGCTGCCATGGTAAAATCGGGACATGTTACCATCAATGGTGATACTATTTTAGAGCCCGGTTATAAAGTACAATACAAAGATGTAGTAAGATTAAAAGGGAAAGTGTTGCAATTACAAGTAACCCCTGTTTATATATTATTAAATAAACCGAAGGATTACATATGTACCGCGAATGATCCTGAAGGCAGAAAAACGGTTTTAGATATAATCAAAAATGCCACTACGCAACGTATGTTTCCAGTTGGTCGACTTGATCGAAATACGACTGGGGTTTTGATATTAACGAATGATGGTGACTTGGCACAGAAATTAACCCACCCTTCCTATGAAATAAAAAAGATTTACGAAGTAACACTGGATAAGCCAGTGACCAAAGCGGATTTAGAAGCCATTGCAAAAGGGGTTGATTTGGAAGATGGATTTATTGCAGCCGATGCAGTGAGTTATTTATCCAATACTTCCAAAAATGTCATTGGTATTGAAATTCATAGTGGACGAAATAGGATTGTAAGAAGGATATTTGAACACTTGGGATATGATGTAAGGCATTTGGACCGCGTAATGTTTGCGAACCTTACCAAGAAAAATGTAGACCGTGGCAAATGGCGTTTTTTAGCAGAAAAAGAAGTACGACTTTTAAAGTTTATGAATAAATCATTTACAAGGAAGTCTGCAAAAGAAAATTAATCCTACTACCTCCTTTTTAATAGACTGCACTTTAATGATAGATATATTATTTGAAAATGATGACATGATTGTACTCAATAAGCCCGCCGGTTTATTTAGTATCCCTGATCGATTTGGCAAAGAAGCGTCACTTAAATCATTGTTACAGGAAAAGTACCCTTCCATTTTTACCGTACATCGATTAGACCAACACACCAGTGGTTTAATTTTATTCGCAAAAACTGCCGAAGCGCACCAAGAATTAAGCACTTTGTTTGAAGGTCGTACTATTGAAAAAAAATACCTTGGTTTGGTGATGGGTCGTCCGCCACAAAATGGAACCATTGATCAGGCCATCATGGAACATCCAGGCAAAAAAGGACAAATGGTGACCCACGCCAAAGGCAAAGCTGCACAAACAAGTTTTGAAGTTCTAAAATATTATAAAAGATTTGCGTGGGTATCTTTTCAAATTCATACAGGTCGCACACATCAAATTAGAATTCATGCACAACATTTAGGCAATCCGATTGTCGCAGATGATATTTATGGCGATGGTGAAAAGCTATTATTATCAACCATCAAAAAGAAAAATTTTAAATTAAGTAAAGCGGAGGAAGAAGAACGCCCCTTGTTGGCTAGACAAGCTTTACATGCGCATACCTTACACTTTGATTTAAATGGAACGAACTACCAATTTGAAGCGCCTATTCCAAAGGATCTTGCTGCCACATTAAAGCAGTTGGATAAATGGAATAGTGAAAAATAAAATCCCCTTCGCTGAAAATTCAGAGAAAGGGATCTTAAAAAAAAGGTAGCTGACTCGCAACAACAGTGACACACTGTAAGCATTATTTATTTTGATGAACAAAATGAACAATGCTTTCCTGAGGCGTTCATTACCTTAAATACATTTAGTAATTACACCCCATTTATTTATTCGGTTGTGGCGTATAACGCAAATAAGGTTTTACTATATTCAAGCCTTTGGGGAATTTAACTAAAGCATCTTCTGTTTTAATGGCTGGTACCACAATCACATCTTCTCCATCTTTCCAATTTGCAGGTGTAGCCACACTATAATTGGCTGTCAACTGCAAAGAATCAATCACTCTTAACACTTCCACAAAATTTCGTCCAGTAGAAGCTGGATAGGTAATAAATAATTTTACTTTTTTATCTGGTCCAATAATGAACAAGGAACGTACTGTGAAAGTTTCTGAAGCATTTGGATGAATCATATCATAGGCGTTAGCCACTGCTTTATCCTCATCTGCGATGATTGGGAAACCAACTTGCACATGCTGTGTTTCATTAATATCACTAATCCATTTATGATGGCTATCAACGCCATCCACACTGAGCGCTAAAACTTTTACATTGCGTTTAGCAAATTCTTCTTGCAATGCTGCAGTGCGGCCTAATTCAGTGGTACATACAGGTGTAAAGTCAGCTGGGTGTGAAAATAAAATTCCCCAACTATCGCCAAGGAATTCATGAAAGCTGATGTCTCCAATACTTGTTTTTGCTTTGAAATCGGGTGCAATATCCCCTAATCTTAAACTCATAATGCTGTTTTTTTATAGTGAGAATACAAAGATATGTATTTCCTACTAATTTAGTAGACTTTTGTAGAAAAAAATTTAAAATATTAATGTGGCTACTCCGTTGCGGTGGTATATAAATCCAACAAGCCGTCCGGAAGTGAAACCGTGACCGTTTTTTTTGCGTGATCCACCCCCTTTAAACTTTCTTCATGTAAAGGGATATAGGCTTCCTGACCTTGGTATAATATGGTTAACATTAACTGGTGCGGTTGCTCAATAACTTCGAGCACCTGCCCTAAATCAATGCCATTTTCATTCACCATATATCCTAATAAAGCCAAAGGGGAACTTTTATCCACCAACTGCTGGAACTCCGCTTGTGGTAGCCAAACTTTTTTGCTGATTAATATTTGAGTGGCTTCCCTATTTTGAATACCCTCAATCTGTAAATGGGTTAACGTATCCGTTTTTGCAACAGCGGATGTAATAAAATAAGGAATAAAGCTGGCTGTATTTTTTTCAACAAAGATGGCGTCAATACCTTTAAAATTAATGGGTTTACCTAATGCATGTTCAATGATTATTTGCCCACCAATACCATGCGCAGCCACAATTTTTCCGATATGTATATATTCGCTCATGGTATTGTTTTAAAATGTTGCATACACAAAACTAATTATTCGAAACAGAACAATTGGATTATGCCTGATTTTTTTGAAAAGTATTCATTACAAAAAACCCCCGATACCGATAAACGGAACCAGGGGCTTTATTAAAGCTAGATTAATTTAAAATTATTCTGCAGCTGGTGTTTCTTCTGCAGCAGGTGCTTCATCAGCAGCTACTGGTTCAGCTTCAGCCACTGGTGCTTCTGCAACTGGTTCAGCTACTTTCTTGACAACTGGAACATACACTTTTTTAGCAGCTTGTGCTTTTTTGTGTTCATCATTCTTGCTCGCTACATTTGCTTCATGCTCAGCGAACCAAGTTTGAAACTTAGCCATCGCAGTTGCCTCATCAAATAAGTTTAATTTAACACCACGTAATAAGTGTTTTAAATAAAGAACTCCTTTGAAAGATAAAATACGGTGAACCGTGTCTGTAGGTTGTGCACCTTTGTTTAACCACTCTAAAGCTTTTTGACGATCCAATTGGATAGTCGCAGGAACTGTTAAAGGATTGTAAGTACCAATTTTTTGGATGAATTTACCATCTCTTGGTGCGCGTCCGTCGGTTAATAGGACGCGAAGATAATATAAATTGATGGAAAATGGTGCTTATTCCTAAAATAAATCATTAATTGTACTGATAATCAAGTACTTATCTTCTTAAACCGGGCATTTTACCAGGCATCATTCCTCCAGACATTTGTTTCATCATCTGTTTCATTTGGTCAAACTGCTTAATGAACGCATTAATTTCTCCAATATCCTTGCCTGATCCTTTGGCAATTCTTTGCTTTCTACTGGGTGAAAGTAAATCTGGATTACGACGTTCCAAAACTGTCATTGATTGTATGATCGCCTCTACGCCCTTAAATGAATTATCATTAATGTCTACATCTTTCAAACTTTTTCCCATCCCTGGAATCATTCCCATTAAATCTTTGATATTACCCATCTTTTTTATCTGCTGTATCTGGGTTAAAAAATCTTCAAAATCAAACTGATTTTTTCTAATTTTTTTCTCTAATTTTTTTGCTTCTGCTTCATCAAATTGCGCCTGTGCTTTTTCAACCAAAGAACTAATATCTCCCATCCCCAAAATTCTTTGCGCCATTCTGTCGGGATAAAAAATATCTAAGGTTTCCATTTTTTCACCACTGCTCATAAACTTGATCGGCTTATCAACAGTATACTTGATGGATAATGCGGCACCGCCTCTGGTATCTCCATCTAACTTGGTTAATACCACACCTGTGAAATCTAATCGCTCATTAAATACTTTGGCAGTATTCACTGCATCCTGCCCTGTCATTGCATCTACGACAAATAAAATTTCCTGTGGATGAATAGCCGCTTTAATATCAGCCACTTCATTCATCATCACTTCGTCCACCGCCAAGCGACCCGCAGTATCAACAATGATTACATTTTTATTATTTGCTTTTGCATATACCAATGCATTTTGAACAATTGATACTGCATTTTTATTTTCTCTTTCGACAAATATATCTACCCCCACTTGTTCTGCTAATACGGTTAATTGATCCATCGCAGCAGGACGATAAATATCTGCAGCAACTAATAAAGGCGATTTTTTTTGCGCTTTTAAATAAGTTGCTAATTTTCCTGAAAAAGTAGTTTTTCCACTTCCTTGTAAACCTGCCACTAAAATAATGGTGGGGCTTTTAGATAAATCCAATAAAGAAGCAGATGACCCCATCAATGTGGTTAATTCATCCTGTACAATCTTCACCATCAATTGACCAGGGCTAATCGCATTAATCACCTTTTCGCCAATGGCTTTCTCTTTAATCTTATCTGTAAATTCCTTGGCTATTTTGAAATTAACGTCCGCGTCTAACAATGCCTTACGAATATCCTTTAAGGTATTCGCCACATTTAAATCATTAATTCGCGCCTGCCCTTTTAGGTGCTTAAACGCCGATTCTAATTTTTCACTCAAACTATTAAACATACACAAATCATTATGGGGTGCAAATATAGGCCA
>RFZW01000011.1 GCA_009920495.1 Chitinophagia bacterium | reverse complement strand
AAAATTAAAGCATGCGAACTTAGCTGTTGCTGAAATTCATTCTGATTTAGATCAAAAAAGCAGGGAACAATATTTACAGGATTTTAGAAATCAAAAAATCAATATTTTGGTGGCAACCGACGTATTAAGCAGGGGGATTGATATTGATGATATTGATTTAGTGATTAATTATGATGTACCAAATGATGGTGAGGATTATATACACCGAATAGGACGAACAGCGCGTGCTGCTACTTCAGGCACTGCATTTACACTTGTTAGCGAAAATGAACAAGGCAAATGTGGAGTTATAGAACAACTTTTAGGTGCTCCAATTTTTAAAGGAACGGTACCAGCTGAATTTGGACCAACCCCGGCCTACAATCCAAAAGCAATTGTTAAAAAAGGATTTAATCGTAGGAGATAATTTTTTAAGACATAATTTTATTATTTATTTTTGAGTAAACATTAGTATTGCAAGGTATTTGTATGAATTACGTAATACAAATTATTGAAGGTTCCGTTAATCCAACATTGTATGAACAGAGCTGGGTGAATCCCTTGACCAATACAACTTATAAAAACGTATTTGGTTTAGCGAGTATCTGTACTTTTCCATCTAATATTAAAGAAGGAGATGAATTTTATTTTACCATTCCCAAAAATCCAGTAGCACAAACCTGTGCGCAATGCAAAGCCTATAGTCCAATTCCAGCAAAAACTATCAATATTGAAATTTATAATAAGTAGATAGTATAACTGCAATTAAAATGGTAAATTTGCAGTTATGAAATCAACTATTTCGAGTAAGCTTAAGGAAAGATGCCAGGACTTATGTGAGCTTTGCACAACTGATGCAGCCACTATTGCTTATACAGTAAGCCCTAAGAGTAATGATGTGATTGAAAACGAAGTGGCCCTTTGTGATCAATGTATGTCAATCATTGAAGGCAAGGAAGCTGGAAATCATTGGCAATGTCTGGCTGGAAGTATATGGAATACGGAACCAAGCGTACTCGCTTTAAGCTATCGCATCTTATATGGTATAAAAGAAAATGAATGGGCAAACGAATTACTAACCTCAGTTGATTTTGATGAAACTGTGGTTACCTGGGCTTTAAGTACTTATCAAACTGAAGCGGTACATGTTGATAGTAATGGTACTGAATTACAAAATGGCGATACGATTGTATTAACACAAGGGTTAAATGTAAAAGGGGCAAACTTCATGGCACCCAAAGGAACGATTGTGCGTAAAATAAGACTAGTTCCTGATAACCCGGAACAAATTGAGGGAAAAGTGAATGAACAAACCATCGTCATTTTAACCAAGTTTGTTAGAAAATCAGCCTAATTTTTTCCAACCTTTTCATTTAAGCGGTTTATTTTAATAATTGTATTAATTTACAAGGACTATAAATTATTTAATAAATGAAAAAGCTGTTATCCGTATTTTTTGCTTTTATGTTCCTGTCTATAAATGCACAAGAACACACCGCAAGTTTAAAGTACACACTTCCCGCCGATAAATTAGTTCAAGCGAAATTATCCCAATGGGGCAAAATAAAATTTGGCCTATTAATGCATTGGGGTACGTATAGTCAATGGGGTGTGGTTGAAAGTTGGAGCTTATGTCCTGAAGATGAGGGATGGACAGTACGAAAAGGTCCATACGCTATGGATTGGTATACTTATAAGCAAGCCTATGAAAATTTACAAACTACTTTTAACCCTGTTAAATTTAATCCAGAAAAATGGGCGCTAGCTGCAAAAAATGCAGGAATGAAATATGTCGTATTTACGACCAAGCATCATGATGGGTTTAATATGTTTGATACCAAACAATCTGATTATAAAATCACTGGAACAAAATCACCATTTGCAAACAATCCAAAAGCAAATGTTGCCAAGGAAATATTTAATGCATTTCGCGATCAAGGATTTATGACCGGGGCTTATTTTTCAAAACCAGATTGGAATACGCCTGATTATTGGTGGAAATATTTTCCACCGAAAGATCGTAATGTATCCTATGACCCCAAAAAATATCCTGAGAAATGGGAGTCCTTTAAAAAGTTTACGTACAATCAAATTGAGGAGTTGATGAGCGATTATGGTAAAATGGATATTTTATGGTTAGATGGTGGATGGGTTCGTCCATTTAGTTCCGTAGATACCTCTGTGGAGTGGCAACGTACCATTACACATAATCAAGATATTGATATGGCAAATATTGCACGGATGGCTAGAACGCATCAACCAGGGTTATTGGTCGTTGACAGAACGGTTCATGGCGAATATGAAAACTATGTTACGCCTGAACAACAAGTGCCAGCTACTTACTTGCCTTATCCTTGGGAAAGTTGTATGACACTTGGTAACTCTTGGTCCTATGTGCCCAATGATGAATATAAATCCTCTCGAAAAGTGATTCATTTATTAACCGAAATTGTTTCCAAAAATGGTAACCTGCTTTTAAACATAGGGCCAGCACCAGATGGTGAGTGGGATCCAAACGCTTATGCTCGTTTAGAAGATATTGGAAAATGGATGCAAGTGAATGGAGAGGCTATATATGATGCAGAAGCTGATGCTTCATTACCAGGTCAAGGTAAGTGGGTATTTACCAAAAAGCAGGATTGTATTTATGCAATTTACCAACTTGCAGCTAAAGAAGCAATCAGTGAAATTTATAAACTGAATATTAATACGGCAAGCCCAATTAAAAAGATTCAAATTTTAGGAACCGATCAAAAAATAATTTTTAAACAGGCTTCGACCAGTTTATCCATTTTTACCCCAGTTAAAAAATTGAATGCAAACACGGAGGCATTGGTATTCAAGATTCAATATTAGCGTAGGTCGTATTTTACAAAATCACTAGCATGATGCATATTAGTAGTACTACTATCGTAATTTTACGATTAATATGGGAACTACAAAAACAGCCGAGTATACTTTAAAGGAATTAAGTATTGCAAAATATGCAAAGGCGTTATCGCATCCAGCCAGAATCGCCATTTTAAATTTATTATTAAAAAAGCAAACCTGTATTTGTGGTGATATTGTAGATGACCTGCCATTATCACAATCAACTGTTTCGCAACATTTAAAGGAATTAAAGGAAGCGGGGTTGATTAAGGGTAATATTGAGGGGGCTTCAGTGTGTTATTGTATTGATGAAAAGGAGTGGATCAAAGCCCAAATACAAATGAATGTGTTATTTGAAAAAATGGAAGTTAAATCAGCGAAATGCTGTTCCTGATATTAAAAAATTAAAATAAATTTTATGCAAACCGAAGAACAACTCAAAGAAATCGTAAGAAAAAAATATAGCGAAATTGCTTTGCAAGACAAGGAAACCAATATGTCATCCTGTTGTGGCGCAGGTGGTTGTTCCACCGAGGTATACAATATTATGTCAGAGGACTATTCCACTTTGAATGGATATAATGCAGACGCAGATTTGGGCTTGGGTTGTGGACTGCCAACACAATATGCGCAAATTAAAAAAGGGGATGTGGTCGTTGATTTAGGAAGTGGCGCTGGAAACGATTGTTTTATTGCGCGTCACGAAACCGGGGAAACGGGTAAGGTGATTGGTATTGATTTTACGCCTGCCATGATTGATAAAGCAAGATCAAATGCGGAAGTGAGAGGTTTTAATAATGTTGAATTTAGACAAGGTGATATTGAGTCTATGCCAATAACAGCAAATACAGCAGATGTTATTGTAAGTAATTGTGTTTTGAATTTAGTACCCAACAAGGATGCCGTTATTAAAGATATTTATAGGGTGTTAAAGCCTGGGGGTCATTTTAGCATTTCGGATGTAGTTTTGGTTGGCGCTTTGCCTGAAGGATTAAGAAAAGATGCTGAAATGTATGCGGGTTGTGTTTCAGGGGCTATTCAAAAGGAAGTGTATATGGAATTAATTCATGCGAATGGTTTTGAGCAAGTAACCATCCAAAAGGAAAAGGCAATTATCATTCCTGATGATATTTTAATTAATTATTTAACTACGGATCAAATTGCTGCATTTAAAAATGGGGCCACTGGTATATTTAGTGTAACCGTATTTGCAAAAAAACCAATGGCAGAAAAATGTGTGCCTGGGGGAGGATGTTGTTAATAAAAGATATAATTTAAAATAATATAGGGATGAAAAATATATTAGTATTATGTACAGGTAATAGTTGCCGTAGTCAAATAGCAGATGGCTATTTAAAACACTTTGCTAAAGGAAAAGCTAATGTGTATAGTGCAGGTGTTGAAACACATGGTGTAAATCCAAAAGCGATTGCAACCATGAAAGCCGATGGGATTGATATAGCTGACAATACTTCCAATAATGTTTTAGAGTACCAAGAAGTGCCTTTTGATTTTATTATTACTGTTTGTGATAATGCAAAGGAACGTTGTCCCTATTTCCCAAGTAATGCAATTAAATTTCATTATAATTTTCCGGATCCTGCTAAAGCAACAGGGACAGAAGATGAAATCAATGAAGCCTTTGCTGCTACCAGAGATTTAATCAAGAAGTATTGTGCTGATTTTGTACAGCAGCATCTTTAATTCCACTGAATAGCAAAATACAAACATGGGGTATTGCCAACATTGGTAAGGTTGTGCAATATGTTAGATCCTAATAACACTACATCCCCTGGATTGGCCTTTTGATGATCGGTCCCAATTTGCATTTCAGCATTGCCATCTAGCATTAAAATAATTTCTTCATTCACATGTGTGTGCGGTTCATGACTTTTGAAACCAACGTTTAACTGGGTAACATGTATGTCAAATCGATTAAACATAGCAGTAGGGCGATCAAAAAATTGCCTTACTCCGCCTCTTTCATGTGGCTTAAATTTGATATTATCCCAAAGGGTAATAAATGATCCACCAGCTTTTACGCCTCTTTCGATATTTATTTTTTCTCCTGCAGAATAACTCATTTCGTATATCTGTAATAAGTTAGTACTGCTATTTTTGATTTCTATTCTATCGCCTGGTAATACACACACAACCGATCCCCTGTTTAATTGTGATTTTTGGTCATTGAGTTCAATATCAGCTATGCCAGTTTTAATGATGTAAAATTTTTCTTGTTGTGCTGTAATTTTCCCTTCCCATTTTTTTCCTGCTGGAATACTGATTCCTATCATAGCATGCTTTGCTAAAACACCCCCTTCGCCCCCAAAAATGGTTGATTTTTGCACTTTGGCACTTCTTCCGTTATTATTGATATCCCATTGATATACTTTGGATTGTAAGCTGTTATTTTGTGCTTGCAATAGTCCTATGATTAATATAAAATAAAGTGTAAATCTGAATTTCATAGGTCAATAGTTTAATGATTTATTAATTTGCTTTTACGCCAATACTTAAAGTATGTTGTTTAATTATGCGTAAATTTGTTACTGAAAATACAGGATTAACTATGAAAAAACAAATCTTACTATTAATAACAATGTGCTTCACATTAGTATCAAATGCCCAAATGATTCCATCACAAATTACTTTACCAAATGGTTGGAAATTATCGCCTGTTGGTAAATCGTTTACCTTGGGTGATTTACCTTTAAACATAGCCGTGAGTAAATCCGGCAATTTGTTGGCAGTGACGAATAATGGTCAAAGTACGCAAAGCATACAACTCATTGATAATAAGTCAGAAAAAGTTATAGATTCTGTTGCTATTGGGAAATCCTTTTATGGTTTGCAGTTTTCATTGGATGAAAAATATTTGTTTGCTTCTGGTGGGCATGATAATATCATTATTAAATATGCAATAAAGGATAAACATTTATATAGCACAGACACCTTTAAATTAGGGAAACCTTGGCCTACAGCTATTGGTCCTTCAGGTATTGCATTAGATGAAAAAAGAAACTTACTATATGTCGTTACACGTGAGGACAGACAGCTTTACATTTTTGATTTGAAAACAAAACAATTTGTAAAAAAATTAGGCATGGATGGTGAAGCATATGCATGTATTATGAATCCCAATAACAATGAACTGTATGTGAGCTGCTGGGGTTGTGACCAAGTAAATACACTTGATTTAACTACTTTAAGTTGGAAGCCATCCATTAAGGTGGGGGACAATCCAAATGAAATGTTAGTGACCCCCGATGGTAAGTACTTATATGTATGTAATTCAAATGATAATAGTGTTTCAATTATAAATTTGAAAACAAAATCGGTCATTGAAACTTTGGATGCGGCACTTTTCCCAAATGCGCCAAGTGGTTCAACGACCAATAGCTTAGCCCTGGATGCTGTAAATAAGCGTTTATATATCGCTAACGCAAATAACAATTGTATTGCTGTTTTTGATGTGGAGGAGCCAGGTGAAAGTGTTGCGAAAGGTTTTGTACCTGTGGGTTGGTATCCAACTTCAGTACGTGTTATCAATAAAAAATTATGGGTTGCCAACGGAAAAGGGTTTTCATCAAAACCAAATACTTTTGGCCCTTCACCAGTGAGGCCAAAGGAGGAGGTGATTAGCCATGGTGCAAGTTTTAAACCAGGAGACCAGGTTGAATATATTGGAGGTTTGTTCACCGGCAGTATGAGTATTATTCCTGTACCTACTGATAAGGATTTAATAGCTTACTCAAAGGCAGTATATAAAAATGTTCCTTATTCAATTGCAAAATCAATATTAGCAGATGCAACAGCACCTGGTTTTCCTATACCCATGAAGCAAAATCAAAGTTCGCCCATCAAGTATGTTTTTTATGTCATTAAGGAAAACAGAACTTATGATCAGGTATTAGCTGATCTCCCGCAGGGGAATGGTGACACTAGTTTGTTATTATTTGGAAAAAATATAACCCCCAACCAGCACCATATTGCGGAATCATTTGTTTTACTTGATAATTTTTATGTGGATGCCGAAGTAAGTGCCGATGGACATAATTGGTCCATGGGTGGATACGCGACTGACTATTTAGAAAAAACATGGCCAAGTAGTTATGGGGGTCATGGCGGAACTTATGGTGGCGAAGGTGAAAGAGAAATTGCCAATAATAAAAATGGTTTTATTTGGAATCAGTGCTATCGTAATGGGGTAAGCTATAGAAGCTATGGTGAATTTGTATCTGCTGGCAAGCCGACCCTCTCAATTTTGAAAGACCATTATTCTTCTAAGTATCCAAGCTATAATTTAGCAATTACAGATGCCTATCGTGTTCAGGTTTGGAAAAAAGAGTTTGATTCTTTATTAGCAATAAATAAAGTGCCTCAATTTAATACCGTACGATTAGGCAATGACCATACTGAAGGTTTGCGATTAGGCCGGCCAACGCCATATGCGCATGTTGCTGATAATGATTATGCAGTTGGATTATTTATTGAAGCATTGGCTAAAAGTTCCATCTGGAATGAGACTGCTGTTTTTATTTTGGAAGATGATGCACAAAATGGATCTGATCACGTAGATGCACACCGTAGTCCCGCTTATGTAGTAGGAGGTTTTGTGAAACGTAATTATGTTGACCATACACCTTACACCACTACTTCTATGTTAAGAACCATGGAGCTAATTTTAGGGATGCCTCCAATGACACAATATGATGCTGCTGCAACGCCCATGTGGAAATGTTTTGATTCAACTGCAAAGCCATTTGTATTTTCAGCGATTGCTCCTAAAATAAATACGAAGGAAGTAAATACGGCGCGTAATGAATGGCAACAAAAATCAGAAAAACTAAATTTTGTGGTAGAGGATAGTAATAATGATTTTGAATTTAATAAAATTTTGTGGCATGGGTTAAAAGGAAATATTCCATATCCTGCACCGCGTCGTGCAGCATTTGTAACGCCAACTGAAAAAGATTAATTTATTTTTTTGAAATAGAATACTTCTATGGAAATTAAAATTATTAAAAATAGATCTGATATTGGCGCCGGTACGCGCGGTTCAGATATGGGTATAGACGCAATTGAAATTGCGGCTATTAATCAGAATAATGATTTTTTTCATCGGTATTCATTTGTGGATGTTAAAACACATAATGAATCTATTTATCATAAAAATACCAATAATTTTGCCAAGCGTATTGAGCATGTAAAGGAACAATGCCAGCGTGTTTCTGATGCTGTCAAAGAAACTATAATATCAGGTGCTTTTCCCATTGTATTATCTGGGGATCATTCATCGGCGTTAGGTACCATTAGTGGCATTAAGGCTGCAAATCCCGAAAAAACAATCGGTGTAATATGGATTGATGCACATGCTGACTTACACTCTCCATTTACATCACCTTCAGGTAACATTCATGGAATGCCGCTTGCTGCAGCAATGAATATGGATAATATAGCTGCAAAAATTAATGAACCAGGTGAAATTACAGCACAACAATGGATCGAATTAAAAAATATAGGAATTATTGGGTCAAAAATAATTCCTGCTCATTTAGTATATTTTGGTTTGCGTGATTTTGAGACTGCAGAAAAACAAATAATTGATCAGCATGAAATTTTATTTTTTGAAGTTGAAGAGACCAGAGAAAAGGGCTTGGAAATTTGTATTCAAAAAGCGCTTAAGCAATTAAATAGTTGCGATCAAATTTACATATCCTTTGATGTGGATTCATTGGATTGTGATCGCGTTTCTTATGGAACTGGGACTCCGGTGCCAATTGGCTTTTCATCAGGTGAAATAAAGGAGCTATTAGCGCGCTTTATTGCAACAAAAAAGGTTTGTTGTGTTGAATTTACCGAGGTCAATCCACTTTTGGATAACAAAGGTAATAAAATGGCCGAAACGGCATTTGAAATTTTAGATCAATTAGTCGTTGACTTAATGCGCACCTAATTAATTTTTTATTTATTCTTTTTTTAATGGGTAATGTATTATTTTTAACACCTAAATAAAAACTATGTCAACTAAGATTACCATTAACAATAACGGTTCATTAAAGGTAGAAGGAGAATTCACAATTGTAGATCGTGCTGGAAATACTTACGATTTAGCAGGTAGGGAAGTGATTGGACTTTGCCGTTGTGGATTAAGTAAGAACAAGCCATTTTGTGATGGTGCTCATAATGGAAATTTCGAACACGAAGCAACTGCGTTTGCACTTCCGCCTAAAAAAACGGTTTAATACTAGTTTATGTCTGAAATTAACATCATAAGGGATAGTCGAAGAAAATTCATTAAAAATGTATCATTTGCTTCCGCATTTTTAATCACCGGTAAAGTAATCCCATTAAGTGCAAATGATGTTATTGGTTTAAGAAGTAAAGTTAAACTCCGTTTTGTAGTGGCTTCTGATGTTCATTATGGACAACCTAATACTCCATTTGAGCAAATGACAGAAACGGTTGTCAATCAAATAAATTTATTTCATCAACAAAGCCCCCTGGATTTTTCTGTAGTAAATGGTGATTTGATTCACAACGAAAAAGAATTTTTGCCATTAGTAAAAGGGAAATTAGATGTATTAAAAATGCCTTATTATGTAACGAGAGGCAACCATGATATGGTAACACCCGAATATTGGAACAGTGTTTGGGGTACGCCTCTAAATCATGATAATGTTGTAAAAGATTGTGGGATTTTATTGGGAGATACCTCTAATGAAAAAGGGGTTTATTTATCTCCGGATCTATCTTGGCTAAACAAAACCTTGGAATCACATAAGGACAAGAAGCAGGTTTTTATCTTTTTACATATACCTCAAGCAAAGTGGACTAAGAATGGTATAAGTACACCAGAAGTATTTGACATCATAAAAAAATATCCAAATGTAAAAGCGGTTTTCCATGGTCATGAGCATGATCAAGATGGCGCGCAAATGGTTGAAAAAGTGCCTTATATTTTTGATGCCCATGTGGGTGGCAATTGGGGAACGCCTTATAAAGGATTTAGGGTAGTGGAATTATTGAAGGACAATTCAATGATTACCTACATGATGAATCCTACGGATAAGTTGAATGAACTTAATTTTTAATCATTCTAATATATAGCTGCTCCACTTTAGTACGTGCCCAAGGGGTTTTGCGTAAAAAAGTTAAACTTGATTTGATGCTGGGGTTGCTATTAAAGCAATTAATAGGAATATGCTGACCTAAATCCTCCCAACCAAAATAGTTCACGAGCTCCGTTACAATAAATTCAAGTGTTTTGCCGTGTAAAGGATCATTAGAAGTTTGTTCCATATGCAATATTAAGTAATTTGCCCTTAGGAACATCTAATTTGCTATTATGACATCACATCGATATTTTATACTTAACAAACCAATGAATATGGTGTCGCAGTTTGTGAGCAGTCATCCGGTAAAATTATTAGGTGACTTGGAGTTTAATTTTCCGGAAGAAACACACGCAATTGGCAGGTTAGATCAAAATTCTGAAGGATTATTATTACTTACCACCAACAAAAAAGTTACCCGACTTTTGTTTCAAGGCCTAGTGCCACATACAAGAACTTATTTGGTACAAGTAAAAAATACGGTAAACGCTGAAACCATACTGAAGTTGGCTAATGGTATTGCGATTAGTGCGCCCAATGGTACCCAATTTATTACCACGCCTTGTATGGTAAAATTAGTCCCCAAACCCGCTAATCTATTTGAAGTAGGGAAGCCTTTACACGAAAATGTAAAAACAAGTTGGTTGCAAATTACTTTAACCGAAGGCAAGTTTCATCAGGTTCGAAAAATGGTAGCCGCTGTAAATCATAAATGTATTCGCCTCATTAGAACTGAAATTGAAAACATACGTATTGGGAACATGCAGCCTGGGGAAGTCATTGAAATGGATGAGCCTACCTTTTTTTCATTGCTAAAATTATAAATATTTTATTTGTATATTTAAGTGTGATGAATGGTATTGTGCTTTTTTTGTTTCTATTCAACTTAATAATATGAAAAAATTATTCAGGGTATACATTGCAATTGCTTTTTTATTTTGTTTTAGCGCTGTTTTTTCACAGCGTATTAATTACGAGAAAGTAGATTCTATTGTAAGCAACTTGGCTACCAATAATAAATTTAGTGGGGTAGTGCTAATTGCAGAAGATGGCAAAGTGAAATATAATAAAGCAGTAGGCTATATTGATTATGCCAATCAAAAGGCTTTAAATAAAAACAGCATCTTTGAGTTAGCCTCAGTCAGTAAGCAGTTTACTGCCATGACTTTGATGATGGTTAAAGAAAAAGGATTATTAAATTACGATGACTTGGTTGAAAAGTACATCAATATTCCCTACAAAGGCATTACTATTAGGCAATTGCTGACACACACAAGTGGTTTACCCGATTACCAAGCAATCATGGATACTTATTGGGACAAATCAAAAGTGGCCGGCAATGAGGATATTATTAGCTATTTGAATAAATATGCACCACCCAAATTATTTGAACCGGGTGAAAAATATTTATATAGTAATACGGGCTATGTTTTAATAGCCAGCATTGTTGAAAAAGTAAGCGGCAGGGATTTTATTGAATTTTGTAATACTGAAATCTTCAACAAGTTAAAAATGAATCATACCGCCATTCGCAGTTTAACCGAAAAGGCCGCCATAAAAAATTTCGCTTTAGGATATGTATATGTTCCAGAAAGGAACGCCTATGTAAGAGCTGATTCATTTCCTTCATCTAATTATACCATTTGGTTGGGAAATAGGAAAGGTCCAGGAAGGATAAGTTCAACCGTAGCCGATCTTTTAAAATGGGATCAGGCCCTATATTCCAATACTTTAATCAATCAAACTACCTTGGCAGAAGCCTTTACGCCCATGCATTTAAATAATGGGGCTATTTCCAATTATGGTTTTGGGTGGGATTTAAGGCTTGGTGAAAATATAGTATGGCACAATGGAGATAATCCAGGATATAAAACCTTGATTATTCGATTCTTAGATAATAAAACCACGCTTATTGTTCTTTGTAATAACGCTAGTGACGAATTTGTAAATTTAACAGCGCAGTTAAAAAAAATTATATTATCGCAATAAAATTTGCTTTTACTAGTTAGCAAATTCTTGGAAGCTGTTCGCCCGTTAAATAATTCACAATTCTTTTGCCGCCCACGCGACTTTTCATAACCACTTTACCTGGGTGTGTGTCATTTACTTCACCTATTATGGCGGCATTCAACCCATTTTCGTCGGCTTTTAATTGTGCTAAAAATGCAGTTGCTATTTCTTTCTTTACAACTGCTAAAAATAGTCCTTCATTAGCTACATATAAGGGGTCTAAGCCCAACATTTCACAAGCGCCTTCAACTGCATCATTTAAGGGTATGAATGTTTGTTCCAAATAAAAACTAAGCTGCGTTAATTCGGCAATTTCATTTAAAACAGAAGCTACCCCTCCCCGAGTTGGATCTCGTAAAAATTTGATGTCATTTCCAAACTGTTCAATGAGCTTTAATACCGTATGGTTTAAATTAACGGTATCACTCTGAATTTCAGTTTCAAATTGTAATCCTTCTCTTAAACTCATGATAGCAATGCCGTGGTTGGCAATATTTCCACTAACAATTATTACATCTCCTTTTTGAATATTGTTATGATGAATATTTGCCTTTGGATGAATGCTGCCAATTCCAGATGTATTGATAAAAATTTTATCCCCTTTTCCTTTTTCTACCACCTTAGTATCACCTGTAACAATTTTTACATTTGCTTTGTCAGCCGCATTTTTAATGCTTACTAGTACTTCCCAAAACTCATTCATGGTAAAGCCTTCTTCAATAATAAAACCCAAGGACATGTATTTTGCTTCGGCCCCACACATTGCAATATCATTTACAGTGCCATTGATGGCAAGATCGCCAATATTTCCACCAGGAAAAAAAATTGGAGAAATTACATAGCTATCTGTACTAAAAGCGGTCTTTCCATTTAATTCAAAAATTGCGCCATCATGTTGTTGGTCAAGTAGCTCATTTTTTAAAATATCAAATACACCACTCTGTAAAAACTTATGTGTTAGTAGTCCGCCACTGCCGTGACCCATGGTAATTACATCAAAATCAAATTTTGGCATGGGGCATTGTAAATTCATTTTTATTTTAGGTAACATACTGTGGTTATAAAGGTTATTATATAGAGGTGATTGTGTATACATTTTTTAAGCTATAACTTGAATTAGTTAATCAATCAATCAATACGTCATCGACACTTGCATAGTGATAGTAGGCAGCACATGCGCCTTCACTACTTACCATGGGAGCGCCTAGTGGATGTTCTGGCTTACATTTGGTTCCAAAATTTGGACATTGCTTTGGTTTTTTTAATCCTTTCATGATATCCCCACTTATACATTCTTTATTTTCTTCAGCAAATGGAATATTGATATTGAATTTTAATCTTGCGTTATATAATTTATATTGCTCATTAACCTCATAGCCACTTTGTGGAATATTCCCAATACCACGCCACACTCTATCGCTAATTGTAAATACTTTGTGAATAGTGTCTTTCGCCATTGCATTTCCTTCGCGTTGTACGCTCCGAGCATATTGATTTTCGACTTTATATACTCCTTTTTCTAATTGCTGCACTGCCATTAATATTCCTTGTAACAAATCAACGGGCTCGAATCCTGTAACAACAATCGGGCATTTATATTTTTCAGCTATGGGATAATATTCATCAATGCCCATGATCGTGCATACATGCCCAGCTGCTAAAAATGCGTCAATTTTATTTTCGTCATCTCCTAAGATGGCTTCCATTGCCGGAGGGACTAATACATGGGAGGCTAGTATACTGTAATTCTTAATTCCTTGTTTTGCTGCATGAACAACACTTAATGCATTTGCTGGTGCTGTAGTTTCAAATCCAACTGCAAAAAATACGACCTGCTTTTCTGGGTGAGATTTAGCCAATTCCACTGCTTCTAATGGCGAATATAATATCCGAATGTCGGCACCACTCGCCTTCGCTTCTAACAAACTCTTTTTACTTCCAGGTACTCTTAACATATCGCCAAATGAACATAATATCACATTGGGTTGTTCTGACAAATATATTGCTTCATCAATAACATTAACACTTGTTACGCAAACCGGACAACCAGGTCCATGCACCATGGTAATAAATTTGGGCAACATATCTAATATTCCATTTTTCACCAAACTATGTGTTTGACCTCCACAAATTTCCATTAAGGTCCATGGTTTCGTTGTGATAGCTTTAATTTCTTTCACATATTGAATAACCATTTCAGGGTCTCTATATTCGGATAAAAATTTCATAGGTAAATTTTTTAATCTTTGCGAAATTTTGTTTTATAAGGCGTTTGCATTTGACATCAATTTTACAGGTAATCCAACTTCTGATTATATCGACGGACTTTCTAATTCTTCCACTTCGCCCATGTCTTTCAAATATTTAAAAGTCAATCTTGCCTCTTCTTCATCCACAACACTTATTGCAACACCCACATGCACTAGCAGGTAGTCACCTATTTGTGCTTCTGGCACCATAAATAAATTAACTTCCTTTTGAATGCCACCAAAAGATACCTTACCTGTTCTAAATGTTTCATCTAGTTGCGTAGTTATGGCTAATAGTTTCCCTGGTATAGCTAAACACATAAAATTTATTTTATATTGTAATTAATTTATTGTCCTCAATTTCTTCTCCAATTTCATTTTGATCATCGTGTTGAAAATGTTGCATTTCATTCAAATAATATGCTATTTGTCCAAGTGCCACACCCTCGTCATTGGGACTTACTTCTTTTTGAAAATATACTTTTTTTGATTTCTTTGAATTTTCAATAATCAAATCAACTAGTAATGCATTTTGAAAAACACCCCCACTAAATGCTAATTTGTTTATTTTAAATTTGTCACTAATCAATAAAATCATTTCCACTAAACTATTTAAAATTTTTCGTGCAATGAAACCGTTTTCCTTATTCATTTTTATGTCGAGTAAAAACTCTTCAAAAAAGCTATTCCATAATATTTTTTCTTCACTTAATTCAAATGAATAGTAAGCCATATGCGGATAACTATCACAGGCAATGGTCTCTAATTTCATAACACCTTCCCCCTCGTAACTCACCTTGCTGTCAATACCCATTATACACAATAATGCGTCTAAAAAACGGCCCATACTACTCGTGCTTAATTTATTTGGTTGACTTAAAACATTTTGATAGTAAATCCATTCTTGCGTGGTAAAATATTTTTTTACTATTGTGTCCTCATTCAATTGATGTAAAATGCTTAATGCCGATAATCTTGGTTCCTTACTCATTTTGTCGCCTATCAATACTGGGAAATAAGCTAGATGTGCCATTCTAGCTATTGTATGTTCGTTGAATATAAATACTTCACTGCCCCATATTTGTTCGTCCTCTCCATATCCAGTGCCATCCCAAATGAATCCAAGTACTTTTTCTGAAGCTTTCATTAAGTCATTTTCAACCAACACTGATGCAAAATGCGCTTTGTGATGTTGTATTTCAAGACAAGGAATTTTTAATTTTTGTGCTATATCTTTACCAGCTGCCGATACAAAATAATTAGGATGCGCATCAATCAGTACTTTTTCAGGGAGTGATTTAAATAGTTTTTGAAAATTTCTAAATGTTTGTGCATAGGCATCCTGGGATTCCAATACCGTTTGATCACCTAAAAATTGACTAATATACAAATGTGCTTTATGGGTATAAGCAAAAGCACTTTTAATTTCTCCGCCAGTGGCTAATAGGGTTTCCTTTAAATTTTGAATAGGATGCGGAAAATAATTAGGCGCTAATCCGCGACTACGTCTTAATATAATTTTTTGTCCTTGTTCCGTATACTGAATAACACTGTCATCTTGAGGGGCAACAATTTCTCGATCATAACTTAGTACCAAATCGGCAACATCAAATAAGTTTTCTAATGCATCTGCATCTCGGTAAATGATGGGAGCGCCACTAATATTGCCACTGGTTGCCACCATTGGCCTATCTAGTTTATTTGAAATAATATAAAGCAGCGGGGTACTTGGTAGCATTACGCCCCATTTGTCTAATTGAGGGGCTATTAGTAATGGAGCAATAGTTGTATTAGAATTTGTTTTTAATTTACATAACACTATGGGTGCAATAATTGAATTTAACGCTTCCGATTCCTGCGGTCTAATTTGTACAAATTGAGAAGCAGATGCTATACAATTAAATAGTAAAGCCAAGGGTTTGCTAGGCCTTCTTTTTTTTGACCTCAAATTTTTGATGGCATCGTCATTGGTAGCATCACATAATAACAAATACCCCCCTGTATTTTTTACTGCAACAATTTTCCCTAATTGTAATGCATTAACAACGGTATTTACAATGGTGTCGTTATTATGGTCCAGGCATGTATTTGAACTATTAAATAAATGCATTGGGATACTGCATTTTGGGCAGGAGTTGGTTTGACTATAATGTCGTTGACTTGTTGGATTTTGATATTCATTGCCACAATCATCACACATTTTTATTTTCTTCATAGTGGTATTAATCCTGTCATAAGGCAAATACTCCATGATGGAATACCTTGGACCACAATTCAAACAAGTAGTAAAGGAATAATTATTTCTTTTGTTCGATGTTTGATCAATTTCTTTTTTACAATTTTCGCAAATTGCATAATCGGGAGGAATTAAAATAGATGGATTATTTTTATCATCACTTGCAATTATTTCAAATGAATCGTAAGTGGTTATTTCGCCTTCTTTAATAAAAGAATGGGTTATGATTGCATTTGTAGGTTTTGAATTAATAATTTTTTCTAAAAAAAGTTCAGCTGTTTCTAGCGTAGCATTTATTTCAATATGTACACCATCTGAATTATTGTTTACCCAACCATTCAATCCCATTTTTTTTGCAATGCTAAAAACATGGGGTCTGAAACCAACACCTTGCACTAGGCCATCTATATGTATATAATAATTGTGCATTATACCTTATCTGGTGCAAGAACTTTTGATTTTAACCAGCTATACCATTCATTTAAGCCTTCGCCAGTTGTACAACTCACTTCAAATATCTGCAAGTTTCGATTTATTTTTAAAGCATTTTCTTTCACTTTATCTACACTAAAAGGCACATAGGGCAATAAATCTATTTTATTAATGACACATACGGTCGATGTGTAAAACATATCGGGATATTTTAATGGCTTATCATCACCTTCGGTAACACTTATAATTACTACTCTTTCTTTTTCACCCAAATCAAACATTGCTGGACAAACCAGGTTGCCCACATTTTCAATAAATAATACAGAATCATTCACTGGCTTCATACCTTGTAATGCATGTAATACCATATGTGCATCTAAATGACATCCCTTGCCAGTATTGATTTGTGTTACTTTAGTGCCTGTGGCATGTATTCTATCTGCATCATTGGTGGTTTGTTGATCACCTTCAATCACACTAAAGGTTAATTCTTCTTTTAAATCAGTTAATGTTTTTTCCAATAATGTAGTTTTTCCAGAACCTGGCGAGCTAACTAAATTTAAGGCTAGAATATTTTTTGCATCAAAATATCCTTTATTTCGTTCTGCTAATAAATTATTTTGTTGTAAAATGTCTTGCTCTACACTTAATGTTGTTTTTGCATTTGAATGTGAGTGACTATGACCATTTGAATGATCATGATTGTTTTCCTGGCCTGGAACATGCATGGTTACTGATCCTTCGGCATCGCATCCGCAAGTTACACACATATAAAATTATTTTAAAAATGATTTAATTTACTACAATACTTTTTACCTTAAGTTCCTTTCCCTTTTTTATATTTAAAAAGTGCCCGCCACAAACTGGGCAGGCATCATATAAATTTTTAACTGAAAAATCTATCATACAATCTAAACAAGTTGCAACACCTTCAATTTTATTAACAACATGTAATGCATTTTGTAAGGGTGTATTTTTGACAGCTTGACGCCATGCAAATTCAAATGAGTTTTCCTCAACACCACTCAGTGCGCCTATTTCTAATTCAATTTCTTCAATCTCGCTTGCATTGCTACCTTGCATTTGCTTTGTGGCAATATCAATAATGCTCATTACGATCGAAAGCTCGTGCATGGCTTATTGTTGTTCTTTTTTTCTGCTGTAACGTGCAAAAGCAATCGCTGCAACAATACAGCCAATAGTTACCACTGCATGCATGGGTTCAACGATATAATGAATAATTGTGTAACCACCTTCGTGTCCGCCATGACCTGGATGAGCCAATAATACTTCAGGTAAAAATGCAATAAAAATCATGAATGAAATCGCAATAAATTTTTTCATATTATTTGTTTTGTACTATCAATATTAATATCATTCATAAATTATAAATATGACTACAATCATGCCTGTAAATGAGATTTGTCAGTTTATGGTATTATTAATGATTCTAGATTAGTGCAATATTTCTCTAATTATCACCTTTAAATTTTTCAGCATGGATAACGAAATGCTCGAAGTTAAACAGCCTACTTATTATGAGGAGGTTATACGAAAAGGGTACAATCGCCGCGATTTTATGAAGTTTGCTAGTATGATGACCGCCTTTATTGGTTTGGAAAAATCATCTATTGGACAAGTTGCTAAATCGATGGAAACCAAGTCACGTATTCCTATCATTTGGTTGCACTTCCAAGAATGTACTTGTTGTAGCGAAAGTTTTATTCGCTCTTCCCATCCAATGGTGGCCGATATCTTATTAGATATGGTATCATTAGATTATACAGAAACATTAATGGCAGCTTCTGGTATTCAAGCTGAGCAGTCATTGAAAAACACAATGACCAAATACAAAGGTGAATACATACTTTGTGTGGAAGGTAGTGTTCCTGTAGCAGCAGATGGTGTGTATTGTATGATTGGTGGTAAAACATCCATGCAAATTTTAGATGAAGCTGCAGCTGGTGCCAAAGCAATTATAGCTTGGGGAAGTTGTGCTAGTAATGGTTGCGTACAATCTGCAAAACCAAATCCTACACAAGCAACACCTATTCATAAATTAATTAAAGGAAAACCAATTATTAAAGTTCCAGGATGTCCTCCTATTGGCGAGGTAATGGCTGGTGTTATTGTTCATCTTTTAACTTTTGGTACCATTCCTGAATTAGATCGTGTAGGTCGTCCAAAAGCCTTTTATAGCAAACGTGTACATGATACTTGTTATCGTCGTCCTTATTTTGATGCAGGATTATTTGTGGAAACATTTGATGATGAGAATGCAAGAAAAGGATATTGCTTGTACAAAGTGGGTTGTAAAGGTCCTACTACTTATAACGCGTGCGGTGTAATGAAATGGAATGGTGGTACAAGTTTCCCTATTCAATCTGGACATGGTTGTATTGGTTGTAGTGAGGAGAACTATTGGGACAATGGTAGGTTATATGATCGTGCATCATCCTTTGCTGGTTTTGGCATTGAAGCAGATGCAGATACCGTTGGTAAAATAGCATTAGGCGCTACAGGTATTGCTATAGCAGCACATGCAGTAGCGACCAACTTAGGTAAAAAAAATAGCATTCATGATTTAGAAAATGAAGGAAAAATAAGTGAACACGAATTGCCTTCTTAATTGATTCACCACCTTAATTAATTTTATGAGTAAAAGAATAGTTGTTGACCCCATCACCAGAATTGAAGGTCATTTGCGCGTTGAAGCCGATATTGAAAACGGAAAAATTGTTGACGCATTTAGCAGTGGTACCATGGTTCGTTTGTTGGAAGAAATATTACAAGGCCGTGATCCAAGAGATGCATGGGCTTATGTAGGAAGGGTTTGTGGCGTTTGTACTTCGACACACTCACTCACTTCCGTTAGAACTGTGGAAGATGCACTTGGTATTGTAGTGCCACCTAATGCGGAATTAGTTAGAAATTTAATGCATTGCGTTTTATACATGCATGATCATGTGGTTCACTTTTATCATCTACATGCTATGGACTGGGTTGATGTAGTGAATGCATTAAAAGCAGATCCTAAAAAAACTTCTGAATTAGCACAAACCATTTCAAAATGGCCGAAAAGTTCGCCAGGTTATTTTAGCGATATTCAAAAAAGAGTTGCCAAATT
Organism: Chitinophagia bacterium; assembly: GCA_009920495.1. Lineage (GTDB taxonomy): Bacteria > Bacteroidota > Bacteroidia > Chitinophagales > Chitinophagaceae > Sediminibacterium. The sequence continues at coordinate 11,922 of RFZW01000011.1, read as the reverse complement.
TGTTGAAAGTGGTCAACTAGGTATTTTCGCAAATGGTTATTGGGGACACCCCGCTTATAAATTGCCAGCCGAGGTTAATTTAATTGGCTTAGCACATTATTTAGAAGCATTGGAATGGCAAAAAGAAATTGTAAAAGTACAAGCCATCTTTGGTGGTAAAAATCCACATCCCAATTATTTAGTAGGAGGCATGGCTTGTTCAATTGGCTTGGATGATGTAAGTGGTATTAATGCTGAAAGGTTAGCGTACGTTCATCAATTGTTGAAGCAAGGGAAGGATTTTATCAATCAAGTATATATTCCTGATTTAATGGCGGTTGCATCTTTCTATAAAGATTGGGGTGCTATTGGTGGTGGATTAGGGAATTACTTAGTGTATGGCGACTTGCCAACCAATGGATATGCCGATGCTAAATCGTATAAATTTCCTTCAGGCGCTATCTTAAATAAAGACATCAGCAAAGTGCATGAGGTTGATTTAAGAAAAGAAGATGAGGTGCAAGAGTTTATTACACATTCATGGTATGATTACAAAGGCGGTAAAGACAAAGGATTACATCCTTGGAAAGGGGAAAGTAAAATTAATTACAACGGCCCTAAACCTCCATTTGAACATTTAGATACTAGTAAGGAATATAGTTATTTAAAAACACCAAGATGGAAAGGTAATGCGATGGAAGTGGGTCCTTTAGCTAGAGTTTTAGTGGGTTACGCGCGTGGTGTTGAAGAGTATAAAGCAATTGTAGATAAAACTTTAAAGGATTTAGATGTCCCAGTTGCAGCATTGTTTTCTACTTTAGGACGTACAGCAGCAAGAGGATTAGAGGCGGTGTTGGCTGCAGATTGGGCTTTGGAATTTTATGATTCTTTAATTGCCAATATAAAAGCAGGGGATACTAAAATGGCGGAGATGAGTAAGTTTGATCCATCTACCTGGCCTAAAGAAGCACTAGGTGTGGGACATTCAGAAGCACCTCGTGGCGCATTAGCACATTGGATTAATATCAAAGATGAAAAAATTGCCAACTATCAATTAGTTGTTCCAACTACATGGAATGCATCTCCAAGAGATGGCAAAGGACAAATGAGTGCATATGAAGCTGCGTTAATTGATACACCGGTGCACGATGAAAATCAACCATTGGAAATTATACGCACCATTCACAGCTTTGATCCTTGTATGGCATGTAGCGTTCACTTGTATGATGAGAATGGTAAAACAATAAGTCGAGTTAGTGTAGTTGGCGATTAATCATTTATAAAAATATTTTTATGGCAAGTAAATTTTTACATATTCAAAGACTACGACGCGTGTATGTGTGGGAATTGCCCGTTCGCTTTTATCATTGGCTTAATGCACTTGTGCTAGTAGCCCTAATTGTTACCGGATTTTATATTTCAAATCCATTAGCATTAATGAGTCAAAGAGATGCGGTTGAACAATATACTATGGGTTGGTTCAAGTACATACATTTTGCTGCAGCCTATTTGTTCTTTTTTAATTTTTTGTTCCGTATTTATTGGGGTTTTGTAGGAAATAAATTTGCCAACTGGAATCAATTCATTCCTACCTCAAAAAGGTTCATTAAAGAAATGTGGACAGTTTTTAAAATTGACATATTAATGTTAAAAAAGAATGGTAAGGAGCAACACCATTTAAGCATTGGTCACAATGCAATGGCTGGCTTTATTTATTTTTTAACATTTATTGCTTTTTTGGTTCAATGCTTAACGGGGTTTGGTTTATATGCCGCAATGGGTGGCTGGTGGTTCCCACAATTATTTGCGTGGGTCCCAGCCATGCTGGGCGGCGATGCTTTAACTAGGGTTATTCATCATTGGGCAATGTGGTTTTTTATTTTGTTTGCTGTTGTACATGTTTACTTGGTATTTTACCATGACTACGTGGAAGGGCGCGGCGAAATAAGCAGTATGGGAGGTGGTTGGAAATTTATCGAAGAGGATGTGTTTGATAAAAACAAACATCAAACACCGAATCCGGAAAAAAAGTAAACTTAAAACATGAATCCAAACAACAAGATTTTAATCTTAGGAATCGGGAATTATTTAATGGGGGATGAGGGTATTGGTGTTCAAATTGCCGAAAAAATGATTCATGAAGATTTGCCCAAAGGGGTGGATGTATTAGACGGTGGTACAGGAGGTTTTCATCTTTTAGAGTATTTTGAACAATACCCTAACGTAATTCTAATAGACGCGACATTAGATGAAAACCCTCCTGGCACCATTCGTTTAATTAAACCCAAATTTGCCAAAGATTTTCCACAAGCAATGAGTACGCATGATATAGGATTAAAAGACATGGTGAGTGCTTTACAATTATTAGGCACCATGCCCAATATTAATTTGTTCGTTGTAAGTATTGAAAGTATTCAGCAACAAGGCATTGAATTAACGCCTAATATTGAAGCAGTAACTCCTTTGATCATTGATCAGGTCAAAGCGCTTATGTTTAAATTACTTACCCCAGAAAAAGTTGTAAATTAGGTTAGTTCTTTTAACAACATTAACATAATTGCTTATGCCAACAATTAAGGATTTACTAAGTAATAAAAATAGGAAATTGATCACTGTATCTAGTTCGTCAAGCATCATTGATGCATTAAGAATCATGGCAGAAGCTAATATTGGGTGTTTAATAGTATTAGATGGTGATCACTATGTAGGTATGTTTACTGAAAGGGATTACGCCCGTAAAATAGTTTTAGAAGGTCGGTCCTCCGATTCAACCACCGTGAATGAGATTATGGTATCAGATATACCAATGTTGAATAGTACTGATTCTATTGAGCTATGCAGTACCATCATGACTGAAAAAACTTTGCGTTATTTGCCTGTTTTTGAAAATAGCCAATTGGTTAACCTGATAAGTCAAAGTGATATCATTAAATATACCATTGACACCCAAAAGTCGCTTATAGCCCATTTGCAAGACTATATGAATTTGAAATAGAAACTTGTAATTGTGTTATTTGGCTACAGTGCCTTCTAAGCTGACAAGAAGATTTGCTTAGTCATGTATTACCATATCATATAAATGGTGGATTAGCCCATCCGCCAATCCAATTTTAGGTACATGAATTTCTGAAACAGCTGCCCACTTACATATGGCATTATAAATAGTTAATGCAGGTACAATAACTTCAGCCCGATCTTCTTTGATCGTGTATTTTTTCATTCTTTCATCTATCGCAAGGGGCTCCATTTCTTTATAAATATCTTTCAAAGTTTCATATGAAATTGATTTGCCTGCTTTTGCTCCGCTAATTGAAAATAGTTTATTGATATTGCCTCCTGATCCAATCCCAATGATATTTTCGTATTTTTTTGAAAGGTCCTTTAAGGTTTCCTTCATTTCATCCCAGGTTTCGTCCTTCACCTTTTTTGTAAGTATACGAACAGTGCCAATATTAAATGATTTTTGCAGTATAATATTGGATTTATGATATAAAGTAAGTTCGGTACTTCCACCACCTACATCAATATAGAGGTAGCTTTTATCATTATCTAAAAGTTCTGCAATATGATTTTCATAAATAATCTCCGCTTCTAATTCACCAGTGATTACCTCAATCTCAATACTGGTTTCAGATTTAATTTCTTTTATTATTTCTTTGGCATTTTCAGCATCCCTCATAGCACTGGTTGCACAAGCCATATAGTGATCAACTTCGTAAACTTTCATTAAGTTGTTAAAAGCCTTGATGGTATTAATCAGCATCTTCTTTTTTTGTCCACCAATATGCCCTTTTTCAAAAACGTCAAAGCCTAATCGAACAGGGATTCTTAAAAGATTCAATTTATTAAATTCTGTCGCTTTCCCTTTTTTTATTACTTCACAAATGAGTAATCTGACCGCGTTACTACCAATATCTATTGCTGCAAGTATCAAAGTATTTTATTTTTTACCAATTAAGTAGTTGTAAGTAGCTACCTGCGATTTACAATGTTTTTTACCAACGGAAGATACATAATTATTGCCTAAATTTTCATCCAAAATTCTGGCTTTTTGATTGTCTTTCAATTGAATATTGATCATCTCAACCAATTCTTTTTTTAATTTTATATCTAAAATAGGTGCAGCAACTTCAATCCGATGATCTAGGTTACGTACCATCCAATCGGCACTTGAAATGTATACTTTTTCATTTCCTTTATTGTGAAAAATCATCACTCTGGCATGCTCTAAATATTGATCTACAATACTTATAGCGTTTAATTTATTTTTCAATTTTTCACTTCCCTTTTTCAATGTCAATATTCCTCGAATAATTAAATGTACTTCCACACCTGCTTTAGTCGCCTTGTATAAATGATCTATGAGCGTGTGGTCACTGATTGAGTTTGATTTGATAATTATTTTAGCACCCTTCCCTTGTTTTGCATGCTTAATTTCATTTTCAATTAACTGAATAATTGAATTGCGCATATTGATCGGCGAAATAAGTAAGTTCCTAGTTTTGCCAATGGGCTTATCACCCAATTGCCATGTTTCTAGGTAGGTGAAAACCTTGTTTACTTCTATTAATAAGGGCCTGGATGCAGTTAATAAGCAATGATCAGCATAAACCCTAGCTGTTTTTTCATTTAAATTCCCAGTGCTTATGAATCCATATTGTAGTAGCTTTTTTTCTACTCTTTTTTGTATGATACAAATTTTAGCGTGCACTTTTACATTTGGAATACCCACTAAAACTTTTACGCCTTCTTCTTCCATCAATGTTTTCCACTCCAAGTTTGCTTCTTCATCAAACCTTGCTTTTAGTTCTAAAAACACAGTTACTTTTTTCCCATTACGTGCCGCATTGATTAGTGCGTTAATCACTTTTGAATTGCTAGCCAATCGGTAAGCAGTTATTTTGATGGATTCTACTGCATCATCCATAGCGGCCTCCCTTAACATATCAATTACGGGATCAAAACTGTGGTAAGGAAAATGTAACAAAACATCTTTCTGTAATATCACTTCTGAAACCTGATATTTATTTCTAAAGGATGGATGGATAAAGGGTTTTGGACGTTCCGCTTTTTCCACGAGTACATCTGGAAAATCCATGAAATGTCTAAAATTATGAATATGACCACCTGGTATGATACTACTTTTTCGAGTTAAATGTAGTTTTTGAATTAAAAAATCAAGTAGTTCAGCATTCATCTCCTTATCGTATACAAATCGAACGGGCTTGCCTTTTCGTCTATTTTTAATTCCTTTAGAAATTTTATCAACAAAGTTTAATCCAACTTCTTGGTCTAAATCAATTTCAGCATCCTTGGTTATTTTAAATACATGGGCTTCAAATTTATTAAACTTGAAGTGTGAAAATATAATTGGTAAATTATACTTCACAATATCTTCTAATAAAATGATTGATTTTGTAGCACCTGTTGATGGTAAAATAACGAATCTGCCAATTGATTTTGAGGGAATTTCAATTAATGAAAATTTTTCATGATAAGCATCTATCTTATTTTTCATCACTATTGCCAAATACAAACTCTTATCTCTTAAATAGGGAAGCTCTGGTAAATTTTCAATCATTAAAGGAATAATGTATGGGCGCACTACATTATCAAAATAGTCCCTAACAAATTCCTTTTGTACTGTATTTAATTTTCGTTCATTAATTATTAATACTTTTCTTTTTATTAATTCTTTATTAATGTTTCCCCAAATGCGTGCAAATTCACTTTGTTGTTTTAAAACGACTCTTTGAATTTCATCGAGTATTAGTTGTGGTGATTCAAGAATATCAATATTGGTATTTTTCTTTTTATCAACAAATTCAACCATTCTTTTTAAGGTGGCTACCCGTACCCTGAAAAATTCGTCTAAATTATTTGAAAAAATACCTAAAAAACGGATTCTATCCTTTAAGGTTACACTTGGATCATTGGCTTCCTGTAAAACCCTTGCATTAAAGCTTAGCCAGCTAATATCTCTAGGTATAAACTCATGCTTCATATGGTATACAAATTTGTAGTGCGAATTTAGTTCATTCAAGATTAAGTAATATTCTGTTCACTATTTCTTAATACTATGGTAACATGTCGGAAACATTAAAGTTACATCGTATTGCGTTATTTACATAAAATACAACCCATGGACAAGCGATCAATGGAAATATGTATCGTAAGTGACCTGCATTTAGGCACATTTGGATGTCAAGCCAAGGAAGTACTTAATTATTTAAAAAGTATAAAACCTAAAACTTTGATTTTGAATGGGGACATTATTGACATTTGGCAATTCAATAAGCGTTATTTTCCTAAAAGTCATATGGCGGTGATCAAACAAATATTTAGTATGGCAAGTAAGGATACAAAAGTGATATATATCACTGGTAATCATGATGAAGCTTTACGGAAATATGCCGACTTTGAGATGGGTAATATTCAATTGACTGACAAAATTGTTTTTGAAATCAATGGAGAAAAGAATTGGGTTTTTCATGGTGATGTTTTTGATAGAACAACTAAGGGAAGCGCTAAGCTATTAGCAAAGGGAAGCGCTAAGCTATTAGCAAAATTGGGTGGATATGGGTATGATTTATTAATTCTTATCAATAGTCTTTTAAACTGGAGTTTAAAAATAATGGGTAAGGAGAAAATGAGTTTAAGTAAGAGTGTTAAGAACGGGGTAAAAAAGGCAGTATCCTGGATTAATAATTTCGAACAAACAGCCGCTGAATTAGCCATTGAAAATAATTACCAATATGTTATTTGTGGACATATTCATCAGCCACAACAACGTGTAGTTATAACTGATAAAGGATCCGTCACTTATTTAAATAGCGGTGATTGGATTGAAAATTTAACATCATTAGAGTATTTCGATAATGCTTGGCGCTTATACCAGTATGATCCCAAACAATTTGAAGAAACAAATAAAAAAAGTAAAATCATACAACTACAGGAGGAACTAAGTGTGATTACGCAGGAAGTTGCCTTTCAGGTATCTATGTAAAGTTGACCCTATGAAAATATTTTACGCAATTCAAGGGACGGGAAATGGTCATTTAAGCCGGGCTGAGCAATTGTATCCTTATTTACAAAAATACGGAGAAGTGGACTTTTTTTTAAGTGGATCAAATGCTCAATTAAATACGCGTATCCCAATTAAATATAAAAGTCAGGGACTTAGTTTACATTACAAACATACAGGTGGTTTGGATTATACCAATATCGCAAAATCTATTTCTTTTAAATTATATAAAGATGCTAAGGCCTTGCCTATTGATCATTACGACTTAATCATCAATGACTTTGAATTTATTACTTCACTTGCTTGTGGCATTAAACGAAAAAAAAGTATTCAATTTGGTCACCAAGCAAGTTTTCAGAGTAAATTAACTCCTAGGGCTAAAACAATCAATCCCATTGGGAAATTGGTTTTAGAAAATTTTGTCAGAAGTACCTCTTTCCTTGGTCTTCATTTTGAGTCCTATGATGATCAAATTTATAACCCAATCATTAAGGATGAAATTATAAGTGCAAATAAAGTAAATGATGGACACATCACGGTGTATTTGCCACAATATACGATTGGATTTATTACTCCTTTTTTACATGCACAATCCCAATTTCATTTTGAGGTATTTACAAAGGAGGTAACGCAGGTGACTCATTCAAAAAACATTACCTTGTTTCCAATAAGTGGTGCTGCTTTCACCAATAGCTTAATTAGCTGCCATGCTATAATTACTGCTGGTGGTTTTGAAACACCTGCGGAAGCAATGTATTTGAATAAAAAACTGTTAAGTATACCCATCTTAAATCATTTTGAACAAGAATGTAATGCAGCTGCGATGAAAAAAATGGGGGTAACGGTATTAAAAAAATTAGACCATCATTTTGGAGAACATTTCAAAACATGGATCAATCAGGATAATTCAGTAACTATTTCTTTAACCCATTCTACCAAGGATATTGTGGAGGTTTTAATGAACAATACATTAGCAAAAGCATAAAAATTTTTGAGCTCAAACAATTAGTAAACAATTACATTTCAAATCATTAACACAATCATTATGTATTTAATACAAGATCAAAAAAAAGAAACCATTGCCTTTATCGAAAATATGATGATTTTAGATACCAATCATGAACATGTCATTGGTATTTTAATTGGTGATTGCTATTTTGGTCGTAATAAAAAAGTAGTAGGAAAAATTATCAATCAAATTGTGTATTTATTAAACGGAGAAATTGTAGGTAAGGTAGAATTAAATCAAATGTATAAAAGTGCCAACATTAAAAAAAGCTTAATGGTAGAAGCCTGGGATTTTTTAATGAATATCAATGAGCATACTGCCGCATGGATTGAAATAACAAAAAAATGGAGTAAAACTCCATTTTTAAGTCATTTAAATTAATAGTGTAATTAGTTTATTCTGCTTCCGTAAATAATTCTTTCAATAATACCACTAAGCTCTCCATGTGAATTTGGATTATGCTGTGTCATAATCAACACGACCATTTTATCCTTTGGATCTGCCCAATAAGTGGTGCCATAATAGCCTCCCCAAGAAAAGGAACCTTTGTTTCTAAAATTTAAATTGGCCGATTTTTCAGAAGTAATCATAAAACCCAAACTAAAATCATCCTGTCCATTAAATTTAAAATCTAATTGGGGGCTTGTCATAATTTCGGCAGTTCGAGGCGCAATGATTTGTTTGCCATTGTATTTACCGCCGTTCAAAATCATTTGTAAAAATATGGCATAGTCATACGCAGTTGAAGATAGCCCTGCACCCCCAGAGAAATAGGTTTTAGGTACTACTGGATAATTGGGGTTGATATCTCTAAAGGTGGGTGACCATTCAATAATTTTATTGGCATCATCCTCCGTATAAACTGTCGGCATCCTTTCCGCTTTTGACACTGGAACATTAAAATAAGTATCCTTCATTCCTAATGGATCAAAAATATTTTTTTGACAATACGCTTCTAAGGATAAACCACTCACTACTTCAATAATACATCCAAGTAAGTCGGTATTTAAACCATAGGTAAATCTTTCCCCTGGCTGGTGTAGTAAGGGTAAACTTCCAAGAATTTTCATTCTATCAAGTAAGCTCGCATTAAAATCACCTAATCCTGAAGGAATGCCTGCCTTGGTATAAATAGCATTCATTTTAGGGGTACCAATAGCTGTATAATCAATCCCAGAGGTATGGGTTAATAAATCACGAATGGTTAATTCTCTTTTTGCAGATATGGTGGTGTAGCTACTGTCCTTTGTATTAAAATCTTTTAAAACTGTGGGATTTTTAAAGCTGGAAATGATAGTTGAAACATTTTGGTCAAGACTAAGTTTGCCTTGTTCATATAATTGCATAATCGCCAAGCTAGTAATGGCTTTCGTTTGACTCATGATGCGATAAATTGCATTGGTCGGCATTGCTTTTTTACTCGCTTCATTGGCGTATCCGAAACCTTTGTGGTAAACCACTTGGTTATCTTTTACCACTATGACTGTTGAACCAATTAACCATCGGTTGTTTACATATTTATTTACAAGTGAATCAATTTGTGCAAGTTTTGAATAATCAAACTTATTGCTTTTCACAGTTTCAAATGAAAGTACTTGGCTTTTGCCTTTAATTGTAATTGCAAAAGCAAATACCAAAATACTACCTGCGATTAGTAGTTGATTTATTTTTAAAGAGGCATTTTTCATATTCTAACGAGTTTTTATTTTACTTTTTTATTTTGCTGGGAACCAAGATCCAAATTTAGTTAAATCCACATTGCCACCCGATAAAATGATACCTACCTTTTTTCCTTTAAATAAATTTGCATTGCGCATAGCTGCTGCAAATGGAACTACACAACTAGGCTCAACAATTATTTTCATTCTCTCATACACCAATCGAAGTGCATTTATGATTTCTGCTTCGGATACTAATAAAATATCGGATACATGTTCTTTTATGATCCCTAAGGTTTGTTCACTTAATGTAGTCAGTAATCCGTCAGCAATGGTTTCAATAAATGGTGCTTTTTCTACCTTACCTGATTTTAAACTTAAGACTGCATCTGCTGCTCCTTCTGGTTCTCCGCCATATACTTTCAAGCCTGGTTTAAAATAAGATGCGCCTAAGCAGGTGCCTGATAATAAACCACCGCCACCTACAGGTGTAATTACGACATCCAAATCAGGCACTTCTTCCAATAATTCTTTAACACAAGTGGCTTGTCCTGTTATGACACGATAATCATCATAGGGATGAATAAATTCCGCGCCAGTTTCCGCAACAACTTTATTTAAAGCCTCCTCTCTTGCGGCCTGATTTGCTTCACATATAATTACGGTAGCACCGTAACCTTTCACCGCATCCACTTTTACCTGCGGGGAGGATTTAGGCATAACGATGTATGCTTTGATACCTATGGTTTTTGCAGCAAAAGCCAAAGCTTGCGCGTGATTGCCTGAAGAATGTGTTGCAATTCCATTTTTTAATTGTTCGGCACTCAGCGTAAGCGTCGCATTCATGCCACCTCTAATTTTAAATGCGCCTATTTTTTGAAAGTTTTCACACTTAAAATAAAAGTCAATGCCAGTCATTTCATTTATACTCTGGTTAGTCATTACAGGCGTGCGATGTATATAGGGTTTTATGCGTTCATGTGCACTTACGATATCTTGTTTAGAAATTTTCATTTTGCGCTCTCATTTATTTGCTTACAAAAAGCTAATTTAATATATAAAATTGTTTGTTTCCTTGTATGAATTTAATGAATTATTCACCAATTTACTGATCAATATAAACCAAATAATATTTTCGATTTTATTAATTCTATTAGATGATTTATATTTAGTAACCATTGTAAAAAAATAACTATGTCAACCACTACTTTAACCCCGCAACAAATTGCATCCTTTCATAAAGATGGCTATGTGATTGTTAAAAATTTTCTAGCACCAAAAGCTGTTGAAAAGCTTTACGGTACTGCAATAGGGGACAATGCTATGGAAAACAATGCTATTAATGTAACGGATCAAACTGGGAAAAATTCAAAGCTGTCACTGTGGTTTACACCAGGCAATGATGTTTTTGGGTATTTGACACGTAGTGAAAGATTAGTGAATAGTGTAGCTGCATTATTAGATAGTGATGCGCCTGTTTGTCATTACCATTCCAAGTTGATGCAAAAGGAACCAAAAGTAGGAGGTGCTTGGGAATGGCACCAAGATTATGGTTATTGGTACAAAAATCAATTCATGTTCCCGGACCAATTAATCAGTGTCATGGTTGCTTTGACACCAGCGAATAAACAAAATGGCTGTTTACAAGTGATCAAGGGTTCGCATAAATTAGGTCGCATAAATCATGGTTTTGCGGGTGAACAAGTAGGTGCCGATATGGTCATGGTAAATAATGCGCTTAAAACAATGGATTTAGTTTATGTTGAGATAGAACCAGGGGATGCTTTGTTCTTTCATAGTAATATTTTACATCGCTCCGAAGCCAACTTATCAGATCACCCAAGATGGTCCATCATTTCTTGCTATGCTTCTCAATCCAATTTAGCTTATAATGAAAATTCAACCTCTTGGAAAACTCCTATGGAACTAGTACCCGATAATGCCATAACTGACTGGGAATCAATTAGTTTATCCAATGCTGATTTCTTGAAAAAGGAGAATGATCCCGCATTAAAAGAGACTGGTTGGGAGAAATAAATCCTTTTCCGGTTGGGCTAAGCAGCGTTTATTAAGGCAGTAAAAATGATTGTCTTAACGCTGTCATATATCTTACTTAAAATGTCATATTAGTTCCCTAATACTATTATTTATTTCTTATTTTTAGAGATAACAATCTCCCCCACATATTGGGGTTAATAAGTTTAATTTTTATGTATTTATTAGGCATAGATATAGGCACTTCATCCATCAAG
>RFZW01000002.1 GCA_009920495.1 Chitinophagia bacterium | reverse complement strand
AAGAAAATAATTCAAAACAATCTTATAATAGCTGTCCCAACTGTCAAACACGGTTGGGATTAGTTGTTTATATACGATCGTTTCTTACAAGAAAAGATTTAAAAAAAATTAACATGTTATCACAACCTAAATCAGTTAAATTCGAAATTAATCCTGGTCAGGAGGTATTTATCGAAACTGGAAAATTAGCTCGTCAAGCGGATGGAGCAGTAACCGTAAGACAAGGCAACTGTATTTTATTAGCAACTGTTGTCGCTAATAAGGATCCTAAGGATGGTCAAGACTTTTTCCCATTAAGTGTAGATTATCAAGAAAAATTCGCCTCTGCAGGTCGTATCCCTGGATCCTTCTTTAAAAGAGAAGCGCGCTTAAATGATTATGAAATTTTAACAAGTCGTTTAATTGATCGTGCATTACGTCCTTTATTCCCAGAAGATTATTTGTGCGATGTGCAAGTATTGATCTCCTTGATTTCAAGTGATGAAAATGTAATGCCTGATTCATTGGCTTGTTTGGCTGCATCTGCTGCATTGGCTGTTTCTAATATTCCAATTAAGGAAATTATTTCAGAAGTGCGTATCGGACGCATTAAAGGGGAATTTATTATCAACCCTTCTAAAGCACAATTAGCTATTTCTGATTTTGAATTTTTAATTGCTGCAACTGACAAGAATTTAATGATGGTAGAAGGTGACAAGACGAAGCGATCAAAGAAAAAGTATACGCTTTTGCAAAAGCAAAAGTAAATGCGATTGCTGAATTAGGTTCTGCAAAACATGAAAGAAGTGATGCTTTTTCTGCATTGAAAAAAGAAATCATTGAACATTTAGGAACAGAGATTACTGACTTGCAAAAGAAATTAGCAGGTAAGTATTACGAGGACCTTAAATGGGAAGTAGTAAGAGATATGATGGTGGACAAACGTATTCGTTTAGATGGTCGTCAATTAGATCAAGTGCGTCCATTAGCGATGGAAGTGGATCCGTTGCCAACGCCGCATGGTTCTTCTTTATTTACAAGAGGAGAAACACAATCACTAACTACAGTAACATTAGGAACTAAGTTAGATGAGTTAATGCAAGAAACTGCTGCAAGTGCTGAATACACTAAATTTTTCTTACACTATAATTTCCCGCCATTCTCTACAGGAGAAGTAAAAATGATGCGTGGTGTAGGTCGTCGTGAAGTGGGACATGGTAATTTGGCAATGCGCTCTTTAAAACAAATGTTACCTGATACAACAACATTCCCTTACACTTTGAGAGTTGTTTCAGATGTATTGGAAAGTAATGGTTCATCATCAATGGCAACAGTTTGTGCTGGTTCATTAGCTTTAATGGATGCAGGTGTTCCAATGCCTAAGCACGTGAGTGGTGTGGCGATGGGATTAATTTCAAGAGAAGATGGTAAATATGCGATCTTAACGGATATCTTAGGCGATGAAGATCATTTAGGAGATATGGATTTTAAAGTAACAGGAACGCGTGATGGTATTTGTGGCGTTCAAATGGATATTAAAGTAGATGGTTTAAGTATGGATATTATGCGTGAGGCATTGTCTCAAGCTAAAAAAGGCCGTTTACATATTTTAGATGCAATGTATGAATGTATGCCAGCAGCGCGTGCTGATGTGAAACCACATGCACCTAGAATGGTTAAATTGATTATTGATAAGGAATATATTGGTGCAGTTATCGGACCAGGTGGTAAGATTATTCAAGAAATGCAAAGAACAACTGGTGCTACTATTAATATTGAAGAAGTGGGTAACCATGGTGAAGTAAGTATCTTCTCTGCAAATAAGGATAGTTTAGATGCTGCAGTAAAATGGATCAATGGTATTGTTGCAGTTCCTGAAATCGGAGATGAATACGAAGGTGTTGTAAAGGGAGTGAAGGAGTTTGGCGCCTTTGTTGAATTCATGCCAGGCAAACAAGGTTTATTACACATTAGTGAAATAAGCTGGAAGCGTTTGGAGACGATGGAAGGTATTTACAACGAAGGTGATGTTGTTAAGGTGAAATTGGTTGGTTTGGACCCTAAAACAGGTAAGTTCAAGTTAAGCCACAAGGCATTATTGCCTCGCCCAGAACAAGCGCCTCGTGAAGACCGCGGTCCACAAGCTTAAGTTTTTATGCCTGCATAAGGCTTGAAATATTCAAAATGCCTTCTCGTTATTCGGGAGGGCATTTTAATTGGTATCTTTGCCTCCCGATAACACATGAAAATGCCTAAAACCTACCTACAAATAGAATTCAATTTTAATACCCAGGACCAATTAGACATGCTGGTTGCCCAGTTGGCTAATTTGGGGTTTGAAGGCTTTAATGAAGAGGAAGCAGCCACAGGTATAAATAATGGCGTAGGAATGAGTAGTATCCTTGGGGCAACAACAGGGTTAGGCGCCGGAGCGGGTGTTTGCAAAGCCTTTATTTTATCCACTGATTTTGACAATCAAAATATTGAAAAGGAATTAGAAATAATATTTAATCAACATAATTTAACTTATTTAAAATCAATAGTTAAAGAAGAAAATTGGAATGCTTTATGGGAGTCGAATTTTGAACCAGTAAGGGTGGGCGACTTTGTAGGAATTCGGGCCCATTTTCATCCAAGCTTTACCCCAGCAGTAAAATATGAAATAAAGATTACCCCGAAAATGAGCTTTGGAACTGGGCATCATGCGACCACTTTTTCAGTGATGCAAATGATGGAGCATCTAAGTTTTACGGGAAAGTCGGTGTATGACTTTGGCACTAAGGGTATATTGATTAAGAAAGTGGATTCTGCCTATCAGGATCACCAATTCGATATCATTTTAGCCAATGTGAATAGGCATATCATTGAAGCCAATATGCGGGAATTGACCCAAGTGGCACACTTGGAATCTGAATTAATTCTAAGTGGCTTATTAATTGAGGATCAAGAAGATATGATAAAATTAGCAACTGAAAAAGGATGGAATTTTGTAAAATCACAGCCTTTGAATGGCTGGGTGAGCCTTTTGTTTAAGCTTTAATAAGATATATTATTCCCAATGTTAACAAACCATTAATTTTTTTGGATGTATCTTTGTGACCCATAAGAATTGTTTGAATGACTGAAATTATTTTAATCATATTGGCTTATTTGATTGGATCCATACCAACCGCGGTTTGGGTGAGCAAATCTATATTCGGAATTGACATACGAGATTATGGTAGTGGAAATGCAGGTGCAACCAATACCTTTCGAGTTTTAGGGTCCAAATGGGGTAGTTTTGTTATGTTAGCCGATGTAACAAAAGGAGTTATTGCAACCTCATTATATATTGTGATTCCATTTTACTTATCCAATGAGTTAGCGAGAACCAATTTAATGATCCTGTTGGGATTGGCCGCTGTTATAGGTCACATATTTCCTATTTGGGCAAATTTTAGAGGCGGAAAAGGAGTGGCAACATTATTGGGAATGACTTTAGCCATTCAGCCAGCAGTCGCGCTTATTTGTTTAGGCATATTCTTAATTTCTTTGATTTCAACTCGTTTTGTATCCCTTAGTTCCATTCTAGCATCCATTGCTTTTATGGTGCTCATATTATATGTATTTAACGAAAAAGAAACCTTGTATCGTTACTTTGCAATGATTGTCGCAATTATGGTCGTGGTAACACATCATAAAAATATTTCCAGGTTGTATAAGGGAACTGAAACCAAGCTTCCCATTTTCAAGAAAAGAGATAAATCTGAATCAATCTAATTATTTGATTATCAGTTAGTATCAAATTTTATCTCCTATTTTTAGTGTTAACAATGTAGAATTTCGTAACTTCGCCCTCTTTTAAATCCTAAGTATTATGAGTAGTCTGCACCTTTTGGAGAAATTACAGTTGAAGGATGAAAAAAACTTATTAATTCAAGGTTTACCATCATCAGTTGAAAAGCAGTTTGCGAAGCTTTCTTATAATAAAAACTTAACGCCCCTTTTAAAGACGCGGAAAATTGACTTTGCGCTCATTTTTGCAATTAATCAATTTCAGTTAAATAATATATTAAAGGAGCTTTTCACCGCTTTGCATACAGATTGCAAATTGTGGATTGCTTATCCTAAAACAACCTCAAAAATTGTATCCGATTTAAACAGAGATGCAAGCTGGGATATTCTTTCTAAAAACGATTTTGAAGCTATTCGCCAAGTGACCTTGGACCATGTTTGGACCGCAATGCGCTTTAAAAAGGTGGATCAATTGCCAAATAAGAACAGAACTTTTGTTGAATTCAAGTCAGCAGATATTAAAGTGGACGATTTTGAAAAAAGATTAATTGCCCTTCCTATAGAATTGGATAAATTATTTGCAGCTGATGAAGAGGCAAGAGAGTTTTTTACTTCTCTATCCATCATCAATCAAAAGGAATATTTAAGTTGGATTCAAGGCGCAAAGAAGGAAGAAACAAAACAAAAAAGATTAGAAGCTACTTTAGAGAAATTATTAGCGGGGAAGCAAAACCCTTCTGAGAAGTAGCCAATTTATATAATTATGATTTTGAGGCGCCAGGTAGGCGCCTTTTTTATTCCTATTGTTTAATAAAATTAAAAGGGGTGGGGTTACTTGAAAATGACAGTCCCAATATGTTGGGTTAAGTCACGCTCTACTTGTTTCAAATGTTTGTGTATTTGTAGTAAGTGTAATTCGTCCGACGGATCTGCATTTTCAAGATCGCTTTGATTTTGTGCGATCATTTTTTTTACTTTTCGTAACTTAAAGTACATCAAGCTTATTTCAACTTCGGCTAAAAAATTCTTCTCTTCCTCTTTTTTAATGAGTCCCAATTTTTCATTCCATCTTTGGCTTAATTCATGCTCTGGCGCGAACAAGGTTAATACCCATTTTTGCACATTTTCATCCTCATGGTATTGTAGGGTTTTACCATTGGGCATTTTACCTTCGTCCTGCCAATTTTTATAGGCCTGCATTACATGTATCATATCCGGATTTTCCAAAGGGAAGGATTCTAATTCCTCCCAAACCCAAGTGGAAACTTTTCGGCCGTCTGCAAGTAATTCGTTCCCAAATTCAATAACTACGCGCACTAAATTTTTTTCATGGACTAGGTCGCGGTCCATGACCAAGTCATTATCTTCCGTTTCTGATGGGGTGCTAGGGAAGCTCGGCATTAATATTGCTGCCTCGTCATAGGACATTTTCTTTTCGTCCTTTACAATTTTGTCACGTTTAAATTTATTGACTAATTGCGTCAAGCCTGTTTCATCAATGCGTAATAAAGTGCTACATTTTTTTACATACTCTTGCAGCTTTGTAAAATCTTCGGGCTTGTTAATTTTACTAAGTGTTTCTGCTATTTGATTAACTAAAGTATTCTTCTTATTTAAATCATTACCAACTTCCTTTAATTGCACTTCTAATTGGAATAGGACAAAATCTTTTTTAGCTGATCTAACAAATTCTCTGAACGCGTCAGGCCCAACTTTATTTACATAACTATCTGGATCCTCGTTGTCTGGAATTAATACCAACTGAACATTCAGTCCTTCTTCCAAAGCCATATCTAATCCGCGTAGCGCAGCTTTCACACCTGCCGAATCCCCATCATAAATGATGGTGAGGTTAGGGGTGTATTTTTTTATTAATCTTAATTGATCAATCGTTAATGAGGTTCCACCACTCGCTACCACATTTTCAATCCCTGCTTGGTGTAAACTAACCACATCGGTATAACCTTCCACCAACAAGCATTCATTTAATTTATCAATAGCGGTTCTTGCAAAGTAGGAGCCATACAATACTTTGCTTTTTACATAAATATCATTCTCAGGGGAATTAATATATTTAGGTGACTTGTCGTTTTTTGCAATTTGTCGCGCGCCAAATCCAATCACCTTCCCCGTGGTATTGTGAATGGGAAAAATAATCCGATCCCGATAATTGTCCTGCCATTCCCCATTGCGTTCAACGACCAATCCGGTTTTAGCAAAAAGTTCGGGATTGAATTGATTTTGGATCAGGGCTTTTGCCAAGCTATCTCTTTCACTTGGGTTATATCCAATTTTAAATTTCTCAACAATAGGTTTTAAAAAACCACGATGTTGCATATAGGTTTGCGCAATGGCTTCGCCTGATTCTGTTTCCCAATATTGTTTCATGAAAAAATCCATCGCAAAATGGTTAATTGCATACAAGCTATCTGCTACTTGCTGCGCTATTTTTTGTGCAGGACTGGATTCTGTTTCTTCAATTTCTATATTATACCTTGCGGCTAACCATCGCAAAGATTCAACATAACTATACTTTTCATGCTCCATTAAAAAAGTAATGCTGTTGCCGCTTTTTCCACAACCAAAACATTTGTAAATTTCCTTGGCAGGAGAAACGGTAAAGGAGGGCGACTTTTCGTTGTGAAAAGGACAGTTGCCAATATAGTTTGTTCCGCGCTTTTTAAGTTTAACAAATTCTCCGACCACATCAATTATATCAATGCGGTTTGTAATTTGTTGTATGGTTTGCGCGGTAATCATGACGGCGAAAATAACTAATTTGAGCTAATTTGTAGGTTAATCTTAATCAATTGCATGAGTAAAAAGGCCTAAATGTGGCCACTTTTCCTAATGAAGCCCCTGAGGTATCTTATACACCCTATATTGGGTTTTAAATTTCAGCCGAAAATTCCATATCATCACTATCCAATAACTCCCTTTCTATTTCTTCCATTTGAACAATATCCCAGGCTTCTGTTTCAGTAGGGGTTAAATTCATCATTTCAGCATATTCTGAGTCATCAATGCCTTTTTGTAGGTCATTCGACAATGCACAAATGACAAAAGAAGCATTATTGTCATAAAATTGCTGTTGGGCATTGGCCAAAACTTCAATGATGGAAGCGTCCCATTGTTTCACATGACCGCAGTTTAAAACCAGGTTTTTGGGGCTTTGTGACAGCATTTTTTGCGTTAATTCATTGATTTCTGGCACACTATTTGAAGTTAAGGAAGTATCGAGGAAGGTAACGACTGTAAATTTCTCCTTAAGGTCTGTTTTGTATTGCATGTGATTTCATTTAAAAGGTGAATAACTAGTAATGGTTGACATACTTTAGGTCAAAAATTTTCGTTAATCTTGTAACAACTCCAAATTAAGATAATGGATAATAATTTTTCAACACAAGTTAAGGAAATCATTGCTTATAGCCGCGAAGAGGCTTTAAGATTAGGGAATGATTTTATTGGTGCAGAGCATTTAATGTTGGGGCTTATTCGTGACCAAGAAAATACAGCCATCAAAGTGCTTAAGCAACTCAATGTAAATTTAGGGGAGTTACGCAAAGAAATAGAATTAGCCGTTAAGGATAAGTCGGGTAAAAATGTAACAAACATAAACAGTTTGCCTTTAACCAAACAAGCTGAAAAAGTGATTAGGGTGACGGTGCTTGAAGCAAAAGCCTTGAAAAGTCCGATGGTTGAAACGGAACATTTGCTTTTAAGTATTTTAAAAAATAAAGAAAATATAGCAACGCAAATTTTAAATCAATTTGACGTTGATTATGATTTGTTCCGTACTGAATTAGGAATGGTTGGTTCAACACCCACCCATCCAATTAATCCGCCAAGTGCGGAATTCCCGGATGATGCAGATGATGAATTTGATGAAGAGAAAAGAGGAGGTGCAGGTTTTGGGGCTAGTCCAAAAGCAAAAACTGCCACTGCAAGCAAATCTAAGACACCCGTACTCGATAATTTTGGCCGTGATATTACTAAGCTTGCCGAAATGGATTCCTTGGATCCAATTGTAGGAAGGGAAGCCGAAATTGAAAGAGTAAGTCAAATTTTAAGTCGTCGTAAAAAGAACAATCCTATTTTAATTGGAGAACCTGGGGTGGGTAAAACTGCCATTGTGGAAGGATTAGCTTTACGTATTGTACAAAGAAAAGTAAGTCGTGTTTTATTTGATAAGCGCGTTATTTCATTGGACTTGGCTGCGTTAGTGGCGGGTACTAAATACAGAGGGCAGTTTGAGGAAAGAATGAAGGCCATCATGAATGAATTAGAAAAGAATAGAGATGTGATCTTGTTCATTGATGAAATACATACCATTGTGGGTGCTGGAGGTGCAAGTGGTTCATTGGATGCTTCTAATATATTTAAACCCGCTTTAGCGAGAGGAGAATTACAATGTATTGGTGCTTCTACTTTAGATGAGTATCGTATGCACATTGAAAAAGATGGTGCATTAGATAGACGTTTCCAAAAAGTAGTGATTGAGCCACCAAGTGTAGCGGATACCATCACTATTTTAAATAATATCAAATCCAAATACGAGGATTATCATAGCGTTGTTTATGATCAAGAAGCTATTGAAGCTTGTGTTAAGTTGAGTGATCGTTATATGACAGACCGCTTGTTACCTGATAAAGCAATTGATGTATTAGATGAAGTTGGGGCAAGGGTGCATTTAAAAAATATTAATGTTCCTCAGGATATTGTTGAATTAGAAAAACAAATAGAGGAAGTTAAAAACGAAAAGAATAGGGTGGTAAAAAGTCAGCGTTTTGAAGAAGCGGCTAACTTAAGAGATACAGAGAAAAAATTAGGGGAAGCTTTAGAAAAAGCAAAAAGCTTGTGGGAAGATGAAAGCAAAACAAAACGTTTCCCCATTAATGAGGAAAACATTGCGGAGGTGGTGAGCATGATGACAGGCATTCCTGTGAAACGCATGGTGGAAGCCGAAACAACCAAGCTCAGGAAAATGGCCGATGAAATGAAAGGTATGGTCATTGGTCAGGATGATGCAATTAGTAAAGTGGTGAAAGCCATTCAACGAAATAGGGTTGGCTTGAAGGATCCCAAAAAACCCATTGGTACTTTCATATTTTTAGGTCCAACCGGAGTGGGTAAAACAGAATTGGCACGTGCACTAGCACGTAACATGTTTGATTCTGAAGATGCTTTAATTAGAATTGACATGAGTGAATACATGGAGAAATTTTCTGTGAGCCGTTTGATTGGTGCGCCTCCAGGTTATTTATTAGATGAAATTGAAAAAGCACATCCAGATATTTATAATATTTTATTACAAGTGTTAGATGATGGTATTTTAACTGATGGCCTAGGTCGTAAAGTGAATTTTAAAAATACATTGATCATCATGACTTCTAATATTGGTGCGCGTCAATTAAAAGATTTTGGCGATGGCGTTGGATTTGCCACTGCAACACGCGTTGAGCAAACGGAAGAAAACAACCGATCTGTCATTGAAAAGGCATTAAAGCGAACATTCTCTCCTGAATTTTTAAATAGGGTGGATGATGTTGTCGTATTTAATTCATTGACAAAGGACGATATATTCTTAATCATCGATATTATCATGAAGAATGTATTAGGGCGCTTGGTTAATTTAGGATTAAACTTAGTATTAACTGCTGAAGCTAAAACATTCATCGCAGATAAAGGGTATGATGTGCAGTTTGGTGCAAGACCATTACACCGAGCTATTCAAAAATACATTGAAGATCCATTGGCTGAAGAAATTTTAAACTTTAGTGTAAAAGAGGGAGATACTTTGATTGGTGATTTTGATACGGCACAAAACAAATTGGTGTTTACTTTACAGAAAAAACCCAATGAAAAAGCCCCAAAATCAAAAGAAGCTTAATCAACCTTAACTAGTTTCAATATTTTTCAATAACCTCAGTTTTACTGGGGTTATTTTTTTAGAAATATTTGGTACATTTAGTAAATCAACTTTTTTTCATTTAAACGAAAGTATACTATGAGTCAAAGAAGAAAGTTTTTGCAGTCATTATTTTTTGTA
Organism: Chitinophagia bacterium; assembly: GCA_009920495.1. GTDB lineage: Bacteria > Bacteroidota > Bacteroidia > Chitinophagales > Chitinophagaceae > Sediminibacterium. The sequence continues at coordinate 43,913 of RFZW01000002.1, read as the reverse complement.
CCTGCGATAGCCAAATCAAATATGGGGGTTAGTTCAAATGAGCTGGCATTTACTTCCGAATCTAATTCATCGTTAAGCCACCGCTTTAAAATTAGTTTAAATGCATATTCCTTTAATGCACCCTTAACCAAAAAGGAAATCACGATTGAGGAAGTGATTGACTTTTGCGGGAATTTGAATATTGATGCGATTGATATTACGGGATATTACTTGCAAAACTATCCGCAAGTGCCTTCTGATACATATATTAGTAGCATTAAAAATAGGGTACATAAGGCAGGCCTGAGTATTAGTGGAACCGGTATCCGCAATGATTTTGGATCACCCAATCCTGCGGACCGACAAGCCGAAGTTGATTTTGTAAAAAAGTGGATTGAAGTAGCGGCGAAATTAGGAGCGCCAGTGATTCGTATTTATAGTGCAAAAAAATTACCAGAAGGATACGCTTGGAAGGAGGTGGCAGATTGGATCATTGAAAGCTTTGACCAATGCGTTCAATATGGGAAAAAATTAGGGGTGATCATCGCCATGCAAAATCATAATGATTTTATTTTGACTGCCGAACAAGCAATTTATTTTGTAGATCGTTTAGATAAGCAGTGGTTTGGGTTGGTAGTGGACACCGGAAATTTTCAAACTAAGGAAGGTTATAGTGAAATTGAATTAGTGGCACCTTATGCTGTCAACTGGCAAATTAAGGAGCTTATTACCATTAATGGTAAAGTGCAAACCATGGATTTAAAAAAGTTAGTAAAAATTATTGCTGCTTCTCCTTATAAAGGCTATTTGCCCACAGAAACTTTAAATCCTGGAGATCCAAGAATAGTCATTCCTCCTTTTTTGAAAAAAGTAAGTGATCAGTTAAAGCCCTATATGTAAAGAGGAATAATTTTCGCGCAAATTGCTGCGTAAATTATTCCTCTTTACCAATGTGGTAGATGTATTAGTTATTTAAATACCAATCTTTATAACGTTTCAATGCTTCTAAAAAATAATAGTCAGCGTAAACAAGTGGCACATCAATTTCTGAGTTTAAGGTAAGTGCACCTACGCAATGTTTGATTAAAAATCCACCATTCTCACCTTGTTTTGCTCTATAGGTTTCATTGGAAAGGGATTGCAACATTTTTACACCATCATTAATGTATTTTTCTTTTTCAGCGCCAGTGCTATATTGTGCTAACTCCATTAATGCGGATGCAGTAATTGCTGCAGCCGAAGCATCCCGCTTTGCAATGGGTTGTTGACCTGCATCAAAATCCCAATAAGGAACTTTATCTGCTGGTAAATTGGGGTGATTTAAATAGAATGCTGCAATTTTTTTAGCATGATTTAAGTAAGCAATATTTTTTGTTGCACGGTACATGGTGATATAACCATATAAACCCCAAGCTTGTCCTCTTGACCATGCGGAAGTATTTGCTGCACCTTGGTGGGTTGTTTTTCTTAATACTTTTCCTGTTTTTTCATCAAAATCAACTACATGGAATGAGCTATAATCAGGGCGATAAAATTCTTTCATGGAAGTGTTACTATGTGTAACAGCAATTTGTTGGTATTTGGCATCCCCTCCATTTTGACTCACCCAGTTCATCATTTCTAAATTCATCATATTGTCAATGATCACAGGGCAATTAAAGTATTGATTTTTATTCCAAGATTGAATGGATTTCATGGTAGGGCGGTACCTAGTTGCTAAGGAAGCGGCAGCGTTGAAAATAATTTGCTTGTATTTTTCATCTTTAAATAAACGATAAGCGTTTCCATAGCTACAATACATCATGAATCCTAAGTCATGGTTCCCTGTGTAGTTTTGATTAGGTTCAATCACTTTTAAAGCACGTAATGCTTCTGCTTTTATTGTTTCATTTTTGGTTTGCTCATAAATGTATAATAAGGAGCCAGGATAGAAACCGGTGCACCACCAAGTGATTTCTCTAGATATCAGCTGGTTTTTATTGGCATCATAGGATTGCGGAAGTCTGTCTGAAGGGACCGATTTCATCATCAATGTATATTGGCTTTCGGCCAATGCATAGTTTTCAGTAATCAAATTTTTCATGATGTCATTTCTGCTGCCTGGTTGGGCGATAACGTTTTCGCAAATAAATGACATAAGAAGCATTGATAATAACAATGATTTGAATTGCATAGCTTTTAATTTAGAAATAAAATTTATCTTTATGTGATAGGTAAGTGTAGTTTAATTCTTGCTTTTGATATGATTGTCAAACATTCAAATTAAGTTAAATTTACGTATACAAAATAATTAAAATCAATCAAATGACCAATGTTTTTACCGAAAACGATATAGTAAAATGGACAAATGTTGCGCCAGGAGTAGAGCGCGCCATTTTAGCTTATGACGAATCAGTGATGTTGGTTAAAGTGAAGTTTGAAAAAGGGGCCATTGGGGCTTTGCATCAACACCCACATGTTCAAATAAGTTATGTGGCATCTGGACAATTTGAGGTGGAAGTAGCTGGGGTAAAAAAGATATTACATCAAGGGGAAACCTTTTTTGCAGCATCCAATGTTTGGCATGGGGTAATTTGTTTGGAGGAAGGCGTTTTAATGGATACTTTTAGTCCCATGAGAAAGGACTTTATTGAAGGCTAGACACAAATTTTAAATATCATCCTATTAAAATTGTATCTCCTGGTTGCACTAATTAAGTAAAATGAATTATGAAAAATAGCAAGTCGAATTTCCAAAGCATCTTTTTTTTATTTTTTACGGTCATGTTTTTTTTGTCAGTCAATATAATGGCGCAACAAAAAAAAGACCCCCAAAATAAAGTAGCGAATCCAAAAACAGTTTCTGCAAAAAAAAATGTGCCTGTAACTGTCATTAAAAAAGGGACCGCTGTAAAAAAAGTAGCAATTGCTGATACGTTAAAATCATGTTGTAGTAAAATCCCTTCTCGTTTTAATGCATTTGGAATACAGATTGATAAACACGATGGAATGGTTTGGATACCTGCTGGAACTTTTATGATGGGTGGGGACAATAAGCAAGCACGCAAAGATGAATATCCAAAACATGGTGTTAAAGTGAATGGGTTTTATATGGACGCAACCGAAGTGACCAATGCGCAGTTTAGGGATTTTGTAAATGCAACTGGATATGTTACCACCGCAGAAAAAGACATTAATTGGGAGGAGATTAAATCTCAAGTGCCTCCTAATACGCCTAAACCACCTGATTCAGTATTAAAGGCCGCGTCCTTAATATTTGTTCCTACAAAATCCGAAGTTGATTTAAATGATTATAGTCAATGGTGGTCATGGACCAGGGGTGCCAATTGGAGGCATCCAAATGGGCCAGGAAGTGATATTATAGGTAAGGATAATTATCCAGTGACACATGTTAGCTGGGATGATGCAGTCGCCTATAGTAAATGGGCGGGTAAAAGATTACCAACAGAAGCAGAGTGGGAATATGCTGCCCGTGGTGGATTAGTCAATAATACCTATAGTTGGGGTAATACCTTTGAGGAGATGGGGGTGAGCAAATGTAATTTTTGGCAAGGTAAATTTCCCTACCTGAATTTAAATAAAGATGGTTTTATGGGTGCTGCTCCTGTAAAATCGTTTGCCCCCAATGGTTATGGATTATATGATGTAGCGGGCAATGTGTGGGAATGGTGTGCTGATTTTTATAATAATGAGTACTACACCCAATTAGGAAAAGCAAAAATTTCTATCAATCCCAAAGGTCCTACTAAAAGCTTTGATCCGGACGAGCCATTAATTACCAAGCGTGTCATGAGGGGCGGATCCTTTTTGTGCAACGATTCCTATTGTAGTGGCTACCGTGTATCAGCACGTATGAAAAGTTCCCCTGATTCCGGAATGGAACATTTGGGTTTTAGATGCGTAATGGATAAAGAGTAGACGCAATAAATTCATTTCTATAATTTTTATAAAAAAATCATGAACAAATTCTTATTATTCAGTGTGTGCCTTTTTTTTATTACAATGGTAAGTGGGCAAAATGTGGGCAGTGGTGAAACCATACAATTTGATTTTAAACAATTAGCAGTAACAAAAGCAAAAGTGCAAAGTGGCGACAAATCAGTGATGGATGCTTACAAGAAGTTAATTACTTCTGCGAATAAAATTTTAGCATACAAACCGGTGTCAGTGATGGATAAGGTAGACATGCCGCCGAGTGGAAATAAACATGATTATGTTAGCTTGGCGCCCTATTGGTGGCCAAACCCGAAAACTCCCAATGGGTTGCCTTATATTAAAAAGGACGGTCAAATTAATCCGGAAGTAAAAAATTATCCGGATAAAGAAAACATGCCCAGACTATGTGGTAACATATATTTATTGGGGATTGCCTATTATTTAAGTGGTAATGAGCAATATGCAAAAAAAGTAAATGAATTGGTGACTGTTTGGTTTTTGGATTCTGCAACCAAGATGAATCCAAATTTAAATTTTGCACAGTTAGTGAAGGGAATCAATAGTGGTAGGGGTACAGGTATTATTGATACCAGGCATTTTGTTTATATGCTTAATGGGGTGCAACTATTAAAAGGTTCTTCCAATTGGAATAATAAAACAGATAAAGCCACGAAAGCATGGTTTGCACAATTTTTAGATTGGTTGCAGACCACTGAAAATGGGAAGGAAGAAATGATGACTAAAAATAATCATGGGGTATGGTATGATTTTCAATGTTTGGGTATTGCCTTATATTTAGATAGCAATGAATTGGCTAAAAAAATTATTGACCGAAGCTTACAGCGCTTGGACGACCAGTCAAATAGTGATCATTTATTTCCATTAGAATTAGCCAGAACGAATTCATTACATTATTCGGTTTTTAATTTAGTTGCATTTAGTTCAATCGCGCAGCTTGCGGAAAAAGTGGGTGTGAATTTTTGGGAAAAAGAAACAGTGCATCAACATTCTTTAAAAAAATCATACCTGGCATTATTGCCATACATTAAAAAAGAAAAAACCTGGACGGGTCCTGAAATAACGCCTTATTATGTGGAAGAAGCGTTTAACTTACTTTTACATGCTTCTGAAAAATATGATTGTGCCAGTTGTAAGGTTTCGATACAAAATTTTGCAGGCGACAATTACAATAATTTATTACTTCAACTTTTTTAATTAAAACATAAAACTACAGATGAGCAATTTTAGATTAGACCATAAATTAGCATTAGTTACAGGTTGTAGCCGTGGAATTGGTATGGCGATTGCTATTGAATTAGCCAATGCAGGCGCTGATATTATTGGTGTTTCAAATAGTATGCCCAAGCAAGGCAGTGAAGTAGGGAAGGCAGTGGAAGCAGCGGGTCGAAAATTTTATTCCTATGCGGTTGATTTTTCTAATCGAACTGCATTACATGCCTTTATAGAAAAAGTAAAATTGGAGCATCCACGCATTGATATTTTAATCAACAATGCTGGAAGTATTATGCGCGCACCGGCGGCCGAGCATCCAGATGAATACTGGGATACGATTATGGAAATTAATTTAAATGCCCAATTTGTACTTACCAGAGAAATAGGAAAAAGAATGGTAGCGGATAAATCAGGTAAAATAGTTTTCACTTGCTCTTTGTTGAGTTTTCAGGGAGGAATTAATGTGCCTGGCTATGCAGCGAGTAAAGGGGCCATTACCTCCTTATTAAAGGCATTTGCCAACGAATGGGCATCTCAGGGGGTAAATGTGAATGGTGTTGCGCCTGGGTATATAGAAACGGATAATACAGAGGCTTTACGCGCTGATCCTGAAAGGAGTAAGTCCATTTTATCAAGAATACCAGCGGGTCGTTGGGGCAAATCAGCTGATTTAGCTGGGGCTTATGTATTTTTATGTTCCTCGGCAGCGGATTATATCAATGGCTCAATTATCACCGTGGATGGTGGCTGGATGGGAAGGTAAGGTAAGGTAAGGTAAGGAGCAAAATAAATAAGAATCAAAAAATAAAATATATACATATGCAGATTAGATTTCAAAATAGCCCAGTAGAAACAAGTAAAATGAATACGACCGAACTACGCGCTAATTTTTTAATTCAAGACTTAATGAAACAGGATCAAATTAATTTGGTGTATTCTCATTATGATCGAATGATTGTTGGCGGGGTCGTGCCTGGTAAAAATAAAATTGACCTTGCCAATGAAGGCGAATTAAAGGCAAACTATTTTTTAGAACGTCGTGAATTAGGTATTATTAATGTGGGTGGCAAAGGAACAGTTACTGCAGATGGCGTTGATTATGAAATTGACAAATTAGAATGTGTTTATTTAGGCAAAGGAACGGAGCAAGTATCCTTTGCAAGTATGGATGCATCGAATCCTGCTTTATTTTATTTATTATCTACACCAGCGCATCATACCTATCCAAATCAAAAAATGACCAAAGCGGATGCGGCACCCGTTAAGTTGGGTGAGTTGGCTACTTCTAATAAAAGAACTATTTACAAATACATTCATAATGATGGCATACATAGTTGTCAATTAGTAATGGGCTTAACCATCTTAGACGAAGGATGTGTTTGGAATTCAGTGCCACCGCATACCCACACTAGAAGAATGGAAGCTTATTTTTATTTTGATATGAATGAAGCACATCGCGTTATGCATTTTATGGGTGAGCCACAGGAAACAAGACATATTGTTATAGGTAATAATGAAGCAGTTTTATCAGCCCCTTGGAGTATGCACTTTGGCGTGGGTACAGCCAACTATGGTTTTATTTGGGGTATGGCAGGGGAGAACAAGGAGTTTACGGATATGGATCCTGTGCCTATTGCAACGATTAAATAATTAGCAAGGGTTTAATATTAAAATAGCCATCCTTTAATTTGGGATGGCTATTTTTTTCACTATACTAAAGGTAGTTTGTGTAAACTTTATTTTTTCAGAATCAATGGCTTCGCCATTTTTTGTGCTTTTAATGCTAATTCTGTAGCTAATAGGCAATGCGTTTGGGACATAGCGGTTTCAGTTCTATGTATAAATGATTGCCCCCTTTATGTCCTGAGGATACATCAATATTTTTACGAACCTCGATATAACCATCGGTTCCTAAAATGGTTAATCTGCCATCGCCCCAGCTACTTAAACCATCTGGTGTAAACCAGTCAACTCTAATATAGCCTGCACCACCATTGCCTTGTAACATGACATCTCCAAAATCTTCGAAATTTGGGTATTGTGGGTAATGCACATTGCCTGTTTGAGACATTAATACCTGCGCCTCTGTTGATTGTGTAAAGTGTAAGTATTGATCAAATTGATGCGAGCCAATATCAGTTAAAATGCCACCGTATCTTTTTTTATCAAAAAACCAATCAGGTCTAACGGCTAATCCTGTTTTACCAATACTATTGTTGATGCGATGTGGTGCTAAGTTTACCGTTTGGATCACTTGACCAATCGCACCAGATTTTACCAATTGGCTGGCCATTTCGGTGCCTTTATTTTCCAATCTTTCGCTATACATGATTGAAAATATCCTTTTCGTTTCCTTTTGTACCTTCCGAACTGCGGCAAGTTGTTCTAAAGTAATAATCCCTGGCTTATCTGTCAAATAATCCTTGCCATGTTGCATTGCTCGAATACCCAATGGGGCACGTTCGTCAGGAATGCCCGAACTTAAAATCAATTGAATATTGGGGTCTTCTAAAATTTCTTTTTCATCTTTTGCTAATTTTGCTTCTGGGAATGATTTTAAAAAATCAGCCACTAATTCTGGTTCTTTTGCATATAAAGCAACAAGTTGACCACCTCCTCTTTTAATCGCTTCAGTCATGCCATAAATATGTGGATGATTGATATTGATGACCCCAAACTTTATGCGGTTAGGAACTACTTTAATAGGTGCTGCTTGCGGTATTGTTTCTGCTTTTATTTTATTAGACATGCCTGAAAATAATAGCATACCTGATAGGGCGGAAGTAGTTTTAATAAATTTGCGACGATCTGAATTAGTGTTACTCATAGGGTTGTTTTGTAATTTGTTTTCAAATATAATTTAAACTTTGTTATTGTTTTACTCTTTATTTTCTAGGACGTTTTATTTCAAAAGGTTCTTAGCCGATGATTAGTTATCAGTGGGTAGCATTTCAACTCTTTTAATCAACCTAATAGGGACGATGACTTCCTTTCGCCTTTTTGTAAAAATCAATACAGTATCCACCTGTTTGTTGATGACCCCTTCAATAATTGTTTTATCATCCAATCCAATTATTTTTAAATTGGTTTGATGGTCAATAAAATAAGTATAAGCGGATTCATTATGATTTTCAACCAAAGGTCCTTTGGATAGGTTGGCGCCTTTCTTCATAGAAATTATAATTACACCTGCACTGCCTTGTGCGCCATAGGCAGTGAGGGACGCTGCATCTTTTAAAACGGAGATATTTTCTACATCCTGCACATTGATATTCATAATGTCGCCATTATAAATTGCATTATCAACTACAAATAGGGGTTGTTGTTGGCTTTTTAAACTACTAATACCCCTAATAATGATTGAGCCAGCTTTGCCACCATTGGTGGTAACATCTAACCCAGGCACATCTTTTAACATATCATATATGTTTTTATACGTGCCAATGGTTAACCTATTTTGCGCGCTGCTATTTAAAAAAAACTGAAAACAAATTAAAAATAAAATGCTCCTAGTAAAATAGTTGTTTTTCATTTTTAGCGTTTGTTTTCAGTTTGCTATAATTCTTGCAATTCAATATTTAATCCAAACCCTTTACTTCATATGGGAAGCGGTGTGGTCGGTTTAACATTGCATTGGCTTCATCATCATTTAAGAAACGCTCATTCATTGGGTCCCAATAAATTTTACGTTTTAATTTCATTGCAATATGATGTAATAAACAAGTAGAGCAAGAGCGATGTCCAATTTCAACTGGAGAAATAGGTTGTTTTCTGCTGATGATACTTTCCAACCAGTTGCCATGTTGGTCCGCACTTTTATATAAATTAATTTCATTTTCACCAATCACTGAAGTAATGATTTTGTTATTGCTTGCAGTTAATGGTAATACTTTATTTTTTCCTGTTGGAATTGGATCACTTGCACTAGCACGATAATCGCCACGGGTAACAAATATCCAACCTTCGGTTCCTTCAAATTTTATTCCATTGGGTATTTCATTGCTGATAATCATTTTTACGCCATTGGCATAAACACCTTCTGTTTGAAATAAACCATGCACATTCCACAAGCCTGACTTTGGAAAATCAGCGTGTCCTGAAATTTCAATAGGTCCAGTATATTCTGTATCCATTCCCCAATGGGCACAGTCAACATGGTGTGCGCCCCAACCGGTAATCATACCAGCGCCAAATTGTTCCATACGCAACCAACCTGGTCGGCTATAATCATTTTGCGGATGCACTCTTTTTTCCGTATAATAAACATTGGGTGTAGATCCTAACCAAGCATCATAATTTAAATTTTTTGGAATCGGCATTTCTGGTTCCTCATCTCCACCTGGATCACCAGGTAAACCAACGTACACTGTTTTTAAATCACCAATACGCCCATTACGAACTAGTTCAGCGGCATAACGAAATTGTGTGGAAGATCTTTGCTGACTTCCAATTTGCAAAATACGACCTGTACGGTGTACTGCATTACTCAATGCACGTCCTTCTGCAATTGTCAAAGATGCAGGTTTTTGTAAATAAACATCTTTACCCGCTTCCACTGCATGAATACCTAAATAAGCATGTGAATGATCCGGGGTACTAATTAATACAGCATCGATATCTTTATTTTGTAATAGGGCACGGTGATCATCATACATCGTCACCCCATCATAGGGTTTACCAGTTTTTGCTGCGTAATAATCATTGACATATTTTTTACCATCGGCTAATCTCTTAGCATCTAAGTCACAAACTGCCATGATGCGAGCTTGATCAAATGGTAAGGTTTCTTTCATATCGTGTTCACGTGAAATACGTCCCACTCCAATGGCGCCAATATTAATTTTATTACTAGGGGCATTTTTACCTCTCACGGATGCCGGAACGATAGTGGGAAAACCTGTAACAGCTAGGGTTGTAGCTGCGCTTGCTTTGAATGAGTTTTTTACAAAATTTCGTCTGTTCATTTTTTTTATTTTAATGATTTCTTTATTATTTTAAATGGTCATCTCGTGTAATGGCATGTGCATTATTATAATTTAAGCCGTTGTATTGGTTGGCTATAAATTTAATACCTTGTAATAAATGATTGATATAGGTGGGTTCTTGGTAATTTTCTTTTGCATGCCCCAAGGCAGTTACCCAAATGTTACCTCCTTCAAAATGTTGGTACCAAACTGCGGGGTAATAGTGTGCGTATGATCCAGCATTTTTTGTAATCATATCATTCTGAGTTGTATCTAGTGTAGATAAGTCATGTGCCATTAATACTTGAATACCAGGATATAATTCCTTACCAAAATAGCACTCATCCTCCTTTGTCCATAAACTTGGTACACCTTTCATAGAAGGGTGGGTGGGGGCTAAATTTTTGATACTAAATTTTTGAAATTTTGCATGCCATGAAAATGTTTCGCCTAACATCATTTTAAACCAAGTCCAGTTTCGCTCGGTACCTGTAACTGAATGTACACCAACAAAACCACCACCTGCTTCAATATAACGTCTGAATTGTACCCTTTGATCATCATTTTCAAAAACATCATTATTGGTACTTGTGAAAATAAGTAAGTTATATTTTTTCAAATTTGCCTCGGTGAAAACAGTGGCGTTGTCTGATACGTCTACAATAAAATTATTGGATTTGCCTAATGCTTGAATACAAGCAACTGCCGAAGCAATATTATCATGCACATATCCTTTACCATTTTTAGTATATACTAATACGTGGCTTCCTTTTAGCTTGTCTTTGTCTGGCATTTTTATACTCGACTTCGAGTGACTTTTTATAGACGGAATTCTATTTCTATTATCTGAAGGTTTCGATATAGATAAAAATGAGCTGCATAATGCAGTGATAGCGAATAATACTATCCAGATATTGCTTTGTTTTTTCATAGGTTTTTTGCAAAGTTAAATTACTAAAATAATTACTATAAAGCTATATAATTACGACAACGATTTCGTGACATGTTAATAAAATGTTATTTGATTTTTATTATATATCAAATTCTATACATAAATTTAATCTGCTTAATTACGATTGCTTGCTATTTTTTGCTTCGATACTTTTTGCTTAGATGGGTTTAATCTAGGTAAAATTTTCTAATTAATATTTTACAAGCGGTAATTGTAGTTGGTATAAAATTCAATAATGAATAATGTATCAGGTACAGTTCTGTAAAAAGCAAAACATTAAATAAAATATAGTTAAATGAAACAAACCAAAAAAAATTGCAAAAAACTAATGTCGAGTAGCTTACTGATGCTAAGTTTATTGAGCATCTTGGTGACTACTTCAACTCCTGTTACTGCGCGTGTTTCAGCAATGAAAATAGCATTAGCACAAATTACTGTAACGGGTAAAGTATCTGACAGTCGAAATACGCCATTAGACGGTATTACCATAACTGTGAAAGGAACTAAAACATCGGTGATAACAGATGCCAAAGGTGTATTTACAATTAGTGTACCAGATAATGCTACATTAGTATTTTCAGCTGTTGGGTTTTTAACTAAAGAAGTAGCTGTAAAAAACAACAAATTGATAAATGTAGTTTTAACAGAACAAGTATCATCACTTTCGGATGTGGTGGTGGTGGGTTATGGTACACAAAGTAAAAAAGATTTAACAGGTGCTGTATCTCAAATTAAAGCGACACAACTTGAAAATGAAAATCCACGTTCCGTCGGCGATATGTTAAGAGGGAATGACTGCTAGCTCAAGCCCTCTAATCGTATTGGATGGAGTTATTTATCCTGGTGGCTTAGAGGATATTAATCCGAATGATATCGCAACAATAGATATCTTAAAAGATGCGAGTTCAGCTGCAGTATTTGGAGCACGTTCTGCGAATGGGGTAATATTGATAAGTACTAAAAAAGGAAAGTCAGGAAAGCCAATCATCACATTTAATGACAATATAGGGTTCAATAAATTGGCCAATAAACCACATTTATTGGATGGCAATGAGATGCTAGATTTTAGAGCTGATGCGATTTGGAGTATGATGGGTTATGATTCAACATCAAAACCAGGAATTAAATATAGATATCAAAACCCCACTAAATTACCTTCAGGTAGTATATCACAAGCAGACTGGATGGCTTTGACGGGTGCAACTGGTGATGTTACAACTGAATGGTTAAATAGGCTGCGTTTAAAACCCATTGAAATTACCAACTACCAAGCTGGTCAAATGTTAAATTGGGAAAAATTAATCTATAATGACAATGCTTTACAACATGATCATACAGTTAGTATAGCACAAAGAAGAGATGATTATAATTATTATTTATCCTTAGGTTATTTAACCAATGAAGGTTTAACAGTAGGGGATACTTACAAAACTTTCCGTACACGTTTAAACTTAGAAGCAACTGCTGCTAAATTTTTAACTGTTGGTATGAATTTTCAATTTTCAAATCGCGATGAAAGTTCAATACCCGTAAACTTAAGTGATGTTACAAGAACCACGCCGTGGGGTTCCTATTACGCAGCTGATGGGGTAACCTTAAGAACAAGCCCAAATGATGATCCGGGAAATAATACACATCCATTTATGGATCAAACTTATACAGATCGTATGTATCAGTACAACAACTTTTTTGGATCATTATATGCAAAAGGTAAATTGCCGTTTGGTTTTTCTTACCAAGTGAATTTTTCACCTCGTTATGATTTTTTAATGCAGTTCAATCATCAGTCTGCATTAAACCCAACCATTGCTGCTAAAAAAGGTGTGGTAGACAGAAGAAATCAAACTACTTATTCTTGGCAGTTAGATAATATTTTGAGATGGAATCAGAAGTTGGACAAGCATACCATTGAAGCGACATTTTTATTCAATGCGGAAAAGTTTCAATCATGGAACTCAACAATGCATGCGGAGAATTTTGCACCTAATGATAATTTAAGTTTCCATGCAGTTCAATCTGGAACATTGCCTGCGACAATTGCAAGTGATGATCAGATGGCAACTGGGGATGCCTTAATGGGTCGTATCAATTACAACTATGATCAAAAATATTTCTTAACAGCCACTGCACGCCGTGATGGTTATTCTGCATTTGGACAACAAAACCCAAGAGCTACATTCCCATCTGTTGCATTAAGCTGGGCATTGAATGAGGAAAAATTCATGAAAGGAACTCAAAAGTGGTTGGATTATGCAAAGTTGAGAGTTTCCTATGGTGAAAATGGTAACCGAGAAATTGGCCGCTATGCAGCATTATCCAACTTAACGTCAGGTACCTTTGTTTTTGTAACCTCTGGGGGTACTGCTTACAATGGTTCAACAGTTGCTGCTAGTAATTTGTCCAATCCAAGTTTGAAATGGGAAAGAAATAGTGCGATAAACTCAGGGATTGATTATTCAATTTTCAATGGTAAAGTAAGTGGTTCGATTGATTATTATGTTCGTACTACAAAGGATTTATTAGTGAATCGTTCTTTGCCTACTGTAACAGGGTTTAGCAGTATTTTAGTAAACTTAGGTGAAGTGGAAAATAAGGGCTTTGAGATGAGTATGAACACTGTCAACTTAGAACGAAAAAATTTAACTTGGAAAAGCACGATTAGTTTTTGGTTAAATAGAAACAAAATAAACCATTTGTATGGTGCAACTCCTGATTATGATCCTGCAACTGGAAAGCAAATTGGAAGTTCAGAAAAAGATGATTTGACCAATCAATGGTTTATTGGACATTCAATTTCATCAATTTATAATTATGGTATTCAAGGAGTATGGCAGGTTGCTGATGCAGCTTTAGCAAAAACTTATGGGTATAAACCAGGGGATATGCGTTTGGTGGATTTAAATAATGATGGCGCTTATACCATCGCTGACAAACAATTTTTAGGAGAAACAACACCAAAGTATTCTTGGAACTTGAGAAATGATTTTAGAATTTATAAAAACTTTGATTTGTCATTTACATTATATGCGAAAATTGGGCAGTTAAGTTCATTTAGTGAAGCAACCAATTCGCAATTAAATGGAGGAAACGTTTTTTATGATCGTTCTAACTTTTACAAAATACCATATTGGACACCTAGTAATCCAATCAATGATTATGCTGGGATTGGTTCAAATGTGGGTGGTCCAGTATCATGGGGTGTATATAGAGCTTCTTCATTCGTAAGATTAAGTAATGCAAGTTTAGCTTATAATGTTCCAAGTCAATTAGCAAAAAAATGGAAGTTTGACAATGTTAAGTTTTACGTAAACATTGTAAACGCCCATGTGTTTAGCAATTGGATATACTTTGATCCAGAAAATAAGAATGGAACAAGCGGAGGTGCGCCAACGCCATATAATGTCAACTTTGGGTTAAACATTACTTTATAAGCACTTAATAATTACAAAACAAAAGACATGAAAAATAATATAAAATACTTTAGCATATTTGCTTACCTGCTGATGGTAGTAGTAAGTAGTTGTAATAAGGATTGGTTAACACCAAAGCCTTTATCCATTTATTCACCAGAAAACACTTTTGTGGATGCAACTGGTTTTAAAGCAGCTTTAGGTGCTTCGGCAAAAAACATAAGGGATGAATTTTTTGGAGACGGTTCTCCCATTATTACAGAAAGCATATTCTCCGATATTTCTGTAGAAGGTACCGATGATAAAACAGGTCCTGCGCAAAATATGGATTTACAAATACGTCCTGATGCGCAATTAAATAGTGGTGACTTTAATAGAATTGGTTGGTATTGGGATCAAGAGTGGATTGGTGTTCGTATGGCAAATACAATTATAACGCGCTTGCCACTTGCGAAATCATTAACAGATGCTGAAAGAAATAGTTTTATGGGGCAGGCTTACTTTTTCAGAGCTTATAACTATTATCGTTTAACCAATCAGTTTGGAGATGTACCATGTCCAATTACTGAAATCACCACTGCGAAAGTAGATTTTGCTACTGTTAAGCGCGATGTGATTTTAAAAAGAATGAAAACGGATTTAGAATATGCGGTGCAATATGTGCCATGGACAGCTGATAAAGGAACTGTAAATCGCGGAGCTTGCTATCATTTATTAACTAAAATAAATTTAGCATTAGGTTTATTTGATGATGCAATAGCATCTTCAACAGCACTGATTAATAATGGTACATATAAATTGATGACCAATCGTTTTGGAGTAGATGCTGGTATTGCTTCAAAGAATGTAACTTGGGATTTACATCGTCCAGATAATAAAGCGGCTGCTGCAAATACGGAAGTATTAATGTTAGTAACTGATCGCTTAGGTAGTGCAGGTGCATTTGGTGTGGGTACTGGATTAGGTACTCGTATCATGCGTCAAGCAGTGCCAGGAATTTCTATTGGAACTAATATCGTTACACCTAATGGTAAAGCGGGAGCTGCGGCTACTGGTGGTAATGAAATTGATATCATGAATTTGTATGGTCGTGGTATTGGTCGTTGTCGTTCTACGCCTTATGAGTATAAGGACATTTGGGACGATGCAAAGGATTTAAGACATGACTCCACTTCAGGTAACTATATGTTCATGGAAAATGTGCGCTACTTTGCTCCAGCTTTAAAAACATCTGATCCAACCTATTATGGCGCACGTATGCAATTATATGATTCCAAAGGGAAATTATTATGTGCAGATACATTACGTAGCTGGTATCCTTGGCCGCATTATAAATTATATGTGCCAGATACAGAAGCAAATCCAATGCAAGGGGGACATAGTGATTGGTACGTTTTCCGTTTGGCAGAAACTTATTTATTAAGAGCAGAGGCCTATGTATGGAAAGGGGATATGGCAAATGCAGCTGCTGATATTAATGTGGTAAGAACGCGTGCGAAGTGTTCGCCTTATACAGCTTCGCAAGTGACTGGCATTGGAACTATTTTAGATGAAAGAGCGCGTGAATTATATTGGGAAGAGCCACGTAAAACAGAGTTAACTAGAATTGCTTATATTTTTGCATCTACTGGCAAGTCATATAATGGTAAAACTTACACACTATCTGCTTTTTCCACATCTAATTTTATGATTGATCGTATTTTGGAAAAAAATATATTTTATAGAACTAATTTTGTGACCCTCCATAATGATATGATGAAAATTAGTCAATACCACGTATTATGGCCAATACCACAATCTGCTATTTTGGGGAATACTGGAGGACGTATTAATCAAAATGTGGGGTATTCTGGTGCAGAATTAAATGTACCTGCTTTGGATAAAATTCCAGAGCAATAATAAAACTGCTTCCAACTTTTTTAAATGTCCCTGTCTCGAATCATCGGGGCGGGGACATTTGGTTTTAATTATTATGTTGTAACTTTAGTTATAATAAAATTTTATCATTTCTTTTTAAAAAATAAGGTTATGTCAAATCGTCGAAAATTTATTCAACAAACTATTTTAGGAATTTCAGGATCTGCATTATTGCCAGTGATTGGAAATGCGAATAGTAGTTCAATTAAGTCATTAAGTAGTGCCAATAGCCCTTTGCAAATTGGGATGGCAGGTTATAGTTTTGCAAAATTTAGTTTGGATCAGTCCATTGCAATGATGAAACGCGTAGGACTCACAAATATGTCACTAAAAGAAATCCATTTGCCATTGAATAGCACGGATGAACAAATTAGTGCGGCAATGGCTAAGTATAAAGCAGCAGGCATCAATATATATACAGTGGGGGTTATTTATATGAAAACCAAAGAGGCAGTGGATAACACTCATAATCATGGACCTGAGGATGCTTTATATCCAGCACCTGGAGATGTATATAATCGTGTTAAAAATTTAGATGCAAGAATGGGTATGTGTATTGATATTGGGCATTCATTGCGCGCTGGTACTTTGCCGGAAAAAGCGATTCGTGATTTCAAGGATCGGTTATTTGATTTGCATATTAAGGATATTAATACAGCAGCAAAAGAGGGTAAAGGAATTGAGTTTGGCCGCGGTGTTATCAATTTTGGCGCTGTCATTGAATCACTTCGTAAAGTAAAATATACTGGAGTATGTAGTATCGAATATGAAAAAGATATGACAGATCCATTGCCTGGAATTGCGGAGTCAGTGGGTTATTTCAAAGGAAGAATGGCTGCAGAGGATTAATATAAAATCAGATGTAAAATATTATTGCCAATCAATTTTGTATCGTAACAATTGGTAGGACAAAAATAGAAACTGTATTTACTAAAAAGTCTTATTCTTCAAAGGGTAGGACTTTTTTTATTGGGAATTTCCCCAACGATAACTTTTATTGTCAATGCCTGCTAAATCTAACATCCTGTTCACCACAGTCATCGCCATTTCTTCCATTGTTTTTGGCTTGCTATAAAAGCTAGGTGTCGCAGGGCAAATGATACCACCCGCCAAGGTGATGGTTTCCATATTTTTGATATGTATTAAGTTATATGGTGTTTCGCGCGCTACTAAGATGAGTTTTCTTCTTTCTTTTAAAACCACATCGGCTGCGCGCGTAATTAAATCATCACTGATGCCTGAAGCAATACGCCCCAAAGTACCCATGCTGCAAGGCACCACAAACATGATATTGTATTGCGCGGATCCTGATGCAAAAGGCGCGTTGAAATCATTTTTTTGATAAAAAGTAAAAGGATATTTGGTGTAGTCTTTATTATCTAATTCGGTTTCCCATACTATTTTTGCATTATCGCTCATCACCACACCCACTGATTCGTATTGGTGATTTAGCGGGACAAGTGCGTCCATCAAACATTTAGCATATATAGCACCGCTTGCACCGGTAATCGCAATAATTATCTTATTCATATTTCAATAACAATTAAAGTTGCAAATGGTTCTGCGTGGTGAAATAAATATTAAACAATTTGTTGAGAGGATTCTCTGATGTGTAAAGTAGATTGTAAAACAATATTCTCATTCGGAATATAGGTCTTATTTTTGTCTAGGTATTTGAACATCACTTCTGCGGCAGTTTTGCCAATATTATAGGCTGGTTGGGTGATGGTGGAAAGCGAAGGGCTTAATAGGGAAGCGGTTTCAAGATTAGAAAAACAAATTATTTTCACTTCTTCCGGTATATTAATATTTAGTTCTCTACAAACTTGATAGGTAGTGATGGCTAATTTTTCCACAGATGCAAAAATGCCATCTGGTTTATTTTTACCAGTTAGAAGTTCTTTCACAAGTTGGTAGTTCATTTCATCATCATTACCACATTTTACAATTCGTTCCGGTTTGGCTTCCATATTGTTTTTATGCAATTCCTCTAAATAGCCACTTTTCCTTTTTTGCATAATTGAAATTTCATCACCTAATGATAAAAAGGCAATATCCTTACAGTTATTTTCAATTAAATGTTTGGTTGCATTGATGCCGCTGATATAATCATCAGTGGTAATTTTTGCGGTTTCAATTTCATTACAAATTCGATCAAAAAATACAATGGGTATTCCTTTTTGTTGAAAATCTGATAAATGGGTTTGATTACTGGTATTCATTGTTACTGACATCAAAACCCCATCTACTCTTTTATTTTCCAAATGCTTCATGATCCCTTTTTCCTTTTCAATATCTTCATGGGTTAAGTAGATGAGCACATGGTAGTCATTTTCCTGTGCGATACGCTCAATGCCATTAATGGCCAATGAAAAATAGTTATTGGCCACTTCAGGTACCACAACGGCGATAGTTTTGCTTTTATTTCTTCTTAATCCGCTTGCAAACGGATTGGGGGTGTAGTCCATTTCCTTTGCTTTAGCCAAAACGCGCTCTTTAGTGGCATCTCCAATTTCATGGCTATCCCGTAAAGCCTTTGATACCGTTGAAATGGAAAGGTTCAATATTTTTGCTAATTGCTTTAAATTTACTGCTGCCATGGCCTTATTATACTGTTGTTTGCTTTGTTACCACTAAATTAAATGCCAATTTACTAATATTACTACATCGTTTGCGTAAATATTATAGTTTTATTGTTTTTTTGTCGATTGAATAATTCCAAATTTGTCTAAAATTTAGTAATTTTCAAATCAGTTAATTGGTTTTTTGTGCTTGCTTTAAGTGAAGGGATCTATGCACTTAACTTATTGTATTTGAACAATATAGAAACAATTAATTAAATCATTTGCTTGTTTGTTCTTCTTTTTAGTTAGATAATTTTATCTATTAAATAGGGATCATAAATGAAGTAAAAAATTAAAGATGTTTTTAAAAATTAAATTATAAAAAATGGCACAATCGGATATGTTTAGTTTGCAAGGGAGAGTAATTGTGGTTACTGGAGGTACTGGTGTATTAGGTGCAGGTTTTGTAAAAGGTATTGCAACACAGGGGGGGATTCCAATTATTTTGGGTCAGAACGTGGAGAAGGGAAATGAAAGAGTTGCAGAAGTGAAAGCGAATGGAGGGGATGCTCATTTTATTTCGGTGAATGTATTAGAAGAAGCACAATTGGTTTCAGCAAAAAATGAAATTTTAGGGAAGTATGGTAAAATAGATGGGTTGGTGAATGGCGCTGGAGGAAATATACCATCGGGTGTTTTGCAACCAACGGAAGATGTTTTCAATTTGAATATTGATGGAATGAAAGATGCTTTAGTCCTTAATTTATGGGGTACCATTATTCCTGTTCAAGTATTTGGGCCTGAAATTGCAAAAACTGGCAATGGGAGTATCGTTAATATTTCATCGGTGAGTTCCAAACGAGCTATAACAAAGGTTTTAGGATATAGTATGGGTAAGGCGGCCATTGATATATATACCAAGTGGTTTGCAATTGAAATGGCCAATCGTTATGGTGATAAAATAAGAATCAATTCCATCATGCCTGGTTTTTTTCTTACAAGTCAAAATAAAACTTTGTTAACCAATGATGATGGTTCGTATACGGACAGAGGGAATGCAATTATTCGTAACACGCCCTACAAGCGATTTGGTCAGCCTGATGAATTAATTGGGGCATTGATTTGGTTGTTAAGTGACGCTTCAAAATTTGTGACTGGTATGGATATTGGTGTGGATGGAGGATTCACCATTAATAGTGGGGTATAAAAAATGTTTTCATTGCATGAGGGCATATAAAATATTTTAAAGCCGATCCTTTAATTGTTCTAAATATTTGTTGAGATTGTATTTGATTAAATTATAAAAGTTGAAATAAAATAATGGGAAATCATTTTTATCCTTCTTATGGGAATGTGAAAAATAGAATGGAACAAACCATGCGCTGGTATGGACCTAACGATCCAGTTTCTTTATCAGATATAAGACAAGCTGGCTGTACTGGCGTTGTTACCGCATTGCATCATATTCCGAATGGGGATGTTTGGACAGTGGAGGAAATTCAAAAAAGAATTGATTTGGTGGCTGCAGCTGGATTGAAATGGTCAGTGGTTGAAAGTTTGCCTGTGCACGAGTCCATTAAAACACAAGTCGATGGCTATTTGCAAATTATCGAAAACTATAAAGTCAGTTTAAAAAATCTTGGACAATGTGGGATCAAAATTGTGACTTACAATTTTATGCCTGTCATGGATTGGACAAGAACTAATTTAGAATACCCCATGCCGGATGGTTCCTTGGCTTTGTTATATGAAAAAGCGGCGGTCATGGCTTTTGATTTATTTATTTTAAAAAGAAAGGGTGCTGAAAAGGATTACACCATTGAAGAAATAGCCATAGCAAAACATAAATTTGAAAATGCAAGTGCGGCTGAACTGGAATTGATACAAAAAAACATGATCAAAGGTTTGCCGGGAAGTGAGGAAAGTTTTACAATGGAACAATTTCAAGCAGCGTTGGACGCTTATGCAGGAATAGATGCTGAAAAATTAAGAAGTCACTTGATCTTTTTTTTACAACAAGTAGTTCCAGTTGCAGAAGCGGCAGGTATTAAAATGGTGATTCATCCAGATGATCCGCCACATGCTATTTTAGGATTGCCAAGAATTGTAAGTACAGCATCTGATATACAAGCATTAGCAACAGCAGTGCCATCTTTGAGTAATGGTTTGTGTTTTTGTACAGGTTCTTTTGGCGTAAGGCCTGATAACAATTTACCTGAAATGGTAAAGCAGTTCGGGGACAGAATTAATTTTATTCACTTGCGAAGCACGAGACGCAATGCGCTAGGTGATTTTTATGAGGACAATCATTTAGAAGGAGATGTGGATATGTATGGAGTGATTAAAGAAATTGTTCTTGTGATGCAGCAGCGTGGGGTAGATATCCCAATGCGACCTGATCATGGACATCAGATGTTAGATGATTTAAAAAAGAAAACCTATCCTGGTTATTCTGCTATTGGAAGATTAAAAGGATTAGCGGAATTAAGAGGTGTTGAATTAGGCATATTAAGAAGCTTAGAAGAAATTAAATAATATAAATAATAGACGCATGTCGATTTCGAAAAAGAAAACCATTTTTACAGACCAATTTTTACTTGAAAGTAAAATGGCCAATAAGTTGTATCATAATCATGTAGCCAATTTGCCTATTATTGATTATCACAATCATCTGCCTCCAAATGAAATAGCAGAAAATAAAAAGTTCAAAAATTTAACCGAGATTTGGTTAAAAGGGGATCACTATAAATGGAGAGCGATGCGCGCATTAGGTATAGATGAAAAATTAATTACGGGCAATGCAAGTGATGAAGAAAAATTTAAAGCCTGGGCTGCATGTATGCCACAAACCATTCGTAATCCATTATTTCATTGGTCACATTTAGAATTAAAAAGACCCTTTGGGATCAATGAATATTTAGATGAAAAAACTGCGGGTGCGATTTATAAAAAATGCAATACACTTTTGGCCCAAGATAAATTTTCAACACAAGGAATTTTAAATAACTATAAGGTGGAATTAGTAGGAACCACCGATGATCCATGTGATGATTTGGCGGATCATAAAAAAATAGCAAAAAGTGGATTTAAGTGTAAAGTATTACCCACTTTCAGGCCGGATAAGGCGTTGAATATTGCGGATAAGGGAGCATTTATAAAATATCTGCAAAAGTTGGAGAAAGTTTCAGGAACAAAAGTTAAATGCATCAATACTTTCTTAATTGCATTAGAGAGCAGAGTAAATTATTTTCATCAAAATGGTTGTCGTGTTTCTGATCATGCATTTACGCAAATGCCGTCACAAATTACTTTTACGACTGCTTTGGAGAAAGAGTTTGTACAATTCATTCAAAATAAAAATAGCAATCCTTTCTCCCAGCCGGAGCGATTCGCAGGTGCTATACTTTTGTCATTATCTAGAATGTATTGTAAAAAAGGTTGGGTACAACAGTTCCACTTGGGGCCTATTCGAAATAATAATTCGAAATTATTAGCACGTATTGGCGCTGATTCAGGCACTGATTCTATTGGTGATTATTCACAAGCGGTGAGTTTGTCTCATTTTTTAAATGCTTTGGATCAGAGGGATGAATTAGCAAAAACTATTTTATACAATATTAATCCTGCAGATAATGAAGTTTTTGCGACCATGTGTGGAAACTTTAATGATGGCAAATTGAAAGGTAAAATGCAGTTTGGGTCAGGATGGTGGTTCTTGGACCAAAAGGATGGTATGGAAAAACAAATAAATACTTTATCTAACATGGGGTTAATTTCTTCATTTATTGGTATGCTTACTGATAGTCGAAGTTTTTTATCTTATTCAAGGCACGAGTATTTTAGACGTATCATTTGTAACTTATTTGCAAAAGATATGGAAAAAGGACTGATTCCTACTGATGAAAAATGGATCGCGGATATTTTAAAGAATATCTGTTATTATAATGCAAAGGATTATTTTAAAATTAATTAATAATAAATAAAACAAGTTATGAGCAAGAAAGTAGTTACACTCGGGGAAATTATGTTGCGTTTGTCAACACCTGACTTTAAAAGATTTGTACAAGCAGATACCTTTGATATCACTTATGGTGGTGGCGAAGCGAATGTGGCTGCTGCTTTATGTAATTATGGATTAAATGGAACATTTGTGACTAAAGTCCCTAACAATCCAATTGGACAGTCGGCAATTAATCATTTAAGAAGATATGGCGTAGATACCCAATTTATTGCGCGTGGTGGTGATAGATTAGGGATTTATTTTTTAGAAACAGGTGCATCCATGCGTGCTTCGCAGGTGGTATATGATCGAGCAGGAGCTTCTATAGCTGATGTGGATGCGTCTGAATTTGATTTTGATAAAATTTTAGATGGGGCTGATTGGTTTCATACGACAGGCATCACACCTGCTTTAAGTGATAAAGCAGCTGCATTAACTTTGGCGGCATTGAAAGCGGCAAAAGCAAAAGGAATTACCACAAGTATTGATTTAAATTATCGTAAAAAATTGTGGACGAAGGAAAAGGCAAGAGAAGTAATGTCAGAATTATGCAAGTATGTAGATGTTTGTATCGGAAACGAAGAAGATGCAGATACCACTTTAGGTTTTAAAGCTGCTGATACAGATGTCACTAAAGGAGAGTTGAACTTGGATGGATTTAAGGATGTATTTAAGCAAATGCAAGCCAAGTTCGGATTTAAATTTATTGCATCTTCATTACGTGAAAGTCATAGCGCAAGTGATAATGGTTGGAGCGCTTTAGTTTATAATGGAACTGATTTTTACCATACCAAACAATACAATGTTCGCATTGTGGACAGAGTAGGTAGTGGGGATAGTTTTGCAAGTGGTTTAATTTATGGATTAGTCACTGGCATGTCCATGGCAGATGCTGCAGAGTTTGGTGTTGCAGCTAGTGCTTTAAAGCATACCATACCAGGCGACTTGAACCACGCAACCTTGAGTGATGTTAAGGATTTAATGAAAGGCGATGGCAGCGGCCGCGTTCAAAGATAAAATAGTAACTTACCAATGATGCAATTCTATAATGAATTGCATCATTCATTATAAGAATAGATGATTTAAAACGGAAGAATATGATTATAGATACCCTACAGAATGCACACAAATATTACAGTGTACATCCTTTATTTCAGTCAGCTTTTGAATATATTGCTGCGCAAAATTTAACTGCCATTGAAATAGGTAAGTTTGATATTTCAGATGGATTAAAAGTGATTAACAACACCGCTGTTGGTAAAACAGCCGAAGCAAGTGTTGCTAAATTTGAATGCCATAATAAAAATATTGATATTCAACTTTGTATCAAAGGGGACGAGCAAATGGGATGGAAGCCAAGAAGTAAGTGTGTATTACCTAATGGTGAGTATAACGCTGAAAAAGATGTGCAATTGTATTTGGATCAACCAGATACCTTTTTTAGTTTAACCGATCATCAGTTTGTTATTTTCTTTCCGGAAGATGTTCATGCCCCAATGATTGGGCAAGGAGAGATTACAAAAATGGTGATAAAAGTGCGTATATAGTATTTCCGATGAATGATGGATCAATTGTAATTTAATATTAATAGTAATAAAAAAAATCATGAGTAAAAATCAACAAGCAATCGACGCAATTATTCACCAAGGAATGTTGCCTTTATATTTTAATGCAGATGAGTCTGTGAGTATTGAAATTTTGCGTTCAATTTATAAAGCTGGTGTGAAAGCAGTAGAGTATACCAATCGTGGCGAAGCGGCTTTAAAAAACTTCAAAGCAATGGTGGCCATTAGAAATGCAGAAATGCCTGAGTTATTAATTGGGGTGGGTACCATCAAAAATGTAGCACAAGCGACAGATTATATCAATGCAGGCGCTGATTTTTTAGTGAGTCCTGGTTATGTCGCCGAGGTAGCTGATTATACGCACGCAAAAGGATTGTTATATGCGCCAGGTTGTATGACGCCTACTGAAATTATTGCAGCTGAAAACAATGGCGTAAAATTTATTAAATTATTCCCAGGTAATTTATTAGGCCCTGAATTTTTAAGTGGCATCAAAGATATATTTCCTAAACTTTTATTTATGCCTACAGGTGGCGTGGATACCACTAGGGAAAATATTGAAGGTTGGTTTAAAGCAGGGGTTTGTGCAGTGGGTATGGGTAGTAAATTGATTAGTAAAAAATTAATGGAAGCAAAGGAATATGCGACTATTGAAACAGAAACAATAAAAGTGTTGGAACTTATCCAAACAATTAAAACAAAGTAAATGAAACAAACTGCTATTGGGAAATATCGCTGGACCATTTGTGCGTTGTTGTTTTTTGCAACTACCGTAAATTATCTTGATCGTCAAGTGTTGAGTTTATTAAAACCCACTTTGGAGCGTGAATTTGATTGGAGTAATAGTGATTACGCTAATATCGCATCCGTATTTCAATTTAGTTATGCAATATCTTTATTATTTGCAGGACGCATCGTTGATAAATTAGGCACAAAAGCAGGATATGCTTGGGCAATCATTATATGGTCATTAGCTGCAATTTTACATGCTTATGCGGTGCCAGCGGGTATGATGGTAGCCACTGTATTAGGTTGGGTAGGAATTACTGCTGTGCCAATTTCTATAGCAGGTTTTATGTTATCAAGGGCTTTGTTGGGTTTTGGAGAAGCGGGCAATTTTCCGGCGGCTATTAAAGCAACAGCGGAATATTTCCCCAAAAAAGAAAGATCTTTTGCTACAGGTATATTTAATTCAGGTACCAATGTGGGTGCGATATTAGCGCCGCTTTCTGTGCCATGGATTGTAACCACTTGGGGTTGGGAAGAAGCATTCTTTATCATTGGCGCTATTGGGTTCTTGTGGTTAATTTTTTGGTTTATTTATTATGAAAAACCCACTGAGCAAAAAAGGTTATCTGCTGCCGAATTAGAATACATAACGGATCATACTGAAGTGGAGGATACAGTCGTGGATGGTAAAGTGACTAATCGTATTTCATGGGCTACCTTGATGGGTTATAAGCAAACCTGGGCTTTTGCTATTGGTAAGTTTATGACGGATGGTGTTTGGTGGTTTTTCTTATTTTGGTTACCGGGCTATTTAAAGGACCAATATAGTATGGAGGGTACTGCTATTATCATTCCATTAACGGTGTTATATAGTATGACGATGGTGGGTAGTATTGGTGGTGGTTATTTCCCCACTTATTTCATTAATAAAGGAATGAAGCCGTATGATGGTCGTATGAAAGCCATGTTGATGATTGCATTTATTCCTTTGGTGGTTTTAGCAGTGCAACCTTTGGGTTATTTGAGTTATTGGGTGCCCGTAATTTTTATTGGTATTGGTGCATCTGCTCATCAGGCATGGTCTGCAAATATTTACACTACTGTGTCTGATATGTTTCCAAAAAGATCCATTGCAACCGTAGTGGGTATTGGCGGAATGGCTGGCGGATTAGGGGGTGTTGTGGTTTCAAAAGTAGGCGGATGGTTATTCGATAGCTACAAATTGAAAGCGGTGAATGCGACTTGGTCAAGTGCTACAAATACAGGGTATGCTGATTATTTAAATAAAGTGGTATCACTTAATGTAACCGATAAAAAAGGGGTATTGATTAATGTGGCACAAAAAGATTGGTCAAATTTAACCAAAGATATACAAGCAAAATTACAAGCGGTGGATCCAACCCAATATGAATTGTTTATTCATATTCAAAAGGAAGCAGTACGTGGTTCCCTAACCACTGCTTATTCAATGATGTTTGCTTTTTGTGCAGTGGCGTATTTAATTGCTTGGAGCATCATGAAGTCATTGGTTCCAAAGGAAAAAATTATCAACTTGTAACTAGCTATACTAAATGCTTCAATTTTTTGAACAAGCAAAAAAGCATTTAAATAATGACGCCATCATTCATGATGGCGTCATTTATAAGTATGAGCAACTAATAGCAAGTGCGGAGAAATTTTCAGGCATACTCTTAAATAATACCTCCGATTTGAATCAAGCTAGGGTTGCTTTTATGGTGCATCCAGGTTTTGATTATGTAAAAACATTGTGGGCGATTTGGATCGCAGGAGGCGTTGCAGTTCCATTATGTATTACACATCCACTTCCATCTTTGGAATATGTGTTGGACGATACGCAATCAACTATTTTAGTTATTTCCAAAGAATTCAAAGAAGTATTAGGGCCTTATTTACAAAATTCAAATATAAGCGTCATTGTTATTGAAGAAATAAATGATCAGCAATTAGCATTCCCTGAATTATTACCTCCAATAGAAAAGCAAAGAAATGCGTTGATTTTATATACGAGTGGTACCACCAATAAACCCAAAGGGGTGGTTACAACGCATAAAAATATTGAAGCCCAAATTAATACATTAATTAAAGCTTGGGAATGGTCGCCCCATGATCGAATTATCTGTGTATTGCCTTTGCATCATGTGCATGGAATTATAAATGTGGTTGGTTGTTCACTTTGGGCAGGCGCTAGCTGTAATTTCACTGCTGGCTTTTCGCCTGAACAAATATTTAATTTAATTGGACAAAACAAGTTAAATGTATTCATGGCAGTGCCTACTATTTACTATAAGCTGATTGCGTATTTTGAAACCTTAGCGATGGAGAATCAAAATACACTCCGTGAATGCATGAAAAAGTTTAGGCTAATGGTATGTGGGTCAGCGGCCCTTCCGGTAAGTGTGATGGATAAGTGGGCGCAAATTAGCGGCCATCAATTATTAGAAAGATATGGGATGACTGAACTTGGGATGGCAATTAGTAATCCCTATCATGGAGATCGGAAAGCGGGATATGTTGGCATTCCCTTGCCCGGCGTTCAAATAAAACTAGCAGACGAACACTTTGTTCAAGTGGGAGATCAAATGCCAGGGGAGATATTAGTAAAAGGAGATAATGTTTTTAAAGAATATTGGCAACGACCGGAGGCGACACAAGCCACTTTTACAAATGATGGCTGGTTTAAAACTGGAGATATTGCGGTGATTGAAAATGGATATTATAGAATCATGGGGCGACAATCGGTAGACATCATAAAGTCGGGCGGTTATAAAATATCTGCATTAGAAATAGAAGAGATTTTAAGAACCAATGAAATGATTCAAGATTGTGCAGTGGTTGGTATTGATGATGATGAGTGGGGAGAGTTAATTGCAGCAGCTATTGTTTTAAAAAAGCCCTTCATAAATGATTTTAATGAGAAATCATTGTCAGATTGGATTGTAAATTATATCGCTTCTTATAAAAAACCGAGAAGATATTTGGTCATGAAAGATTTACCACGAAATGCAATGGGTAAGGTAGTTAAGAATGATATAAAAAAAATGTTTGTTTAAAAATTCAATAATCACTATGAAAAAATTTGTGCAGTCATTTTGTTTTATATTATTTCTTATAGCGCATTTTCAAGTATTTGCACAAAAGCAAAATACAGAAGGAACCAACTTGGGAAAGCGTTATAAAAATGAGCTGTTTACGAATATTGATTCCTTGATTGATATCCCCTATGGAGAATCCATCAATTTAAAAGGGGAGAATGAGAAATTGCTATTAAATTTATTTATGCCACCCCAAGTTGATACTGTTAAAAAAAGGCCCTTGGTTATTTTTATTCATGGGGGTGGTTTTAGAAATAATAATAAATCAAGTTCAATAAGTAATAAGTTGGGTATTAGGCTAGGGAAAAAGGGTTTTGTGGTTGCTTCTATTGATTATCGTTTGGGGATAGCTGCAACCAATACAAATAAAGATTATCATGAAGCCATGTATAGAGCACAACAAGATGCACGCGCGGCTGTTCGATTTTTTAGGAAAAATGCATCACAATATGGGATAGATGAAACCCAAATATTTTTAGCAGGAAGTTCGGGAATGAAGGATATGCTTCAAAAGTACAAGGGGTATTTAATTTATGGGGATCCATGATTGATTACACATGGATAAAAAAAGGGGATGCGCCCTTATATAATGCTGCAGGGCTTGCTGATTTAACTGTACCTTATGACAGTTCCTATGATTACCATAGTTTCAAATATGGACCAGCTATCCTTTATCAGCATTGTCTGCGATTAGGGATACCAACAGCATGGCGTCCATTTTATAATGCAGGCCATACACTAACTAATGTTCCTGGTCAAGGAAATGGGGGAGATAGTAAATTGCGACAGGATACATTATTAAATTCTATGGAACATTGGCTTTTTACACAATTAAAACGAAAGGTGGACAATATAGATAATTCAATTACTGGACCTTGGAAATATGATACCACTTTTGCAAGATTTGATATTTTAAATAAATCAGAGAAGCATTCTGATACTGCACTTTTGTTTTTTGGTAGTTCCTATATTCGAATGTGGCAAAATATTCGTAATGATATTTCATACAATGATATCATTCATCGTGGTTTTGGGGGCTGTAATTTAAGAGATGTAGCTTATTATATTGATCGGATTTTAGCGTCACATCATCCCAAAGGCATCTTTTTTTATGTAGGGAATGATATCGTTGATGGCAATAGTGATAAGGA
The DNA here is from genome assembly GCA_009920495.1 of Chitinophagia bacterium. Taxonomy (GTDB): domain Bacteria; phylum Bacteroidota; class Bacteroidia; order Chitinophagales; family Chitinophagaceae; genus Sediminibacterium. Next base: position 14,401 of record RFZW01000002.1, on the reverse strand, counting down.
TCCTGAACAAGTCTTCGAGTTATTTAAATTTATAGTGCAAGAAATTCGTGTTCAACAACCGCTGATTCCAATTACTTGGCTTAAAATTTCACCCAGTGAAAAACGATGGAAGGTTTGGGATAAAGTACAACAGGCGAATACATTGATTGAAGCCTATTGCAATACACAAGCTAATTTATATACGATTGGTTTTCAGGAGCATTTTTTAGGGGCAGATGGGTTCCCTATAACAAGTTTATATAAGGACGATAAGCTGCATTATAATGAGCAAGGGTATAAGGTATGGGGGAGCGCGATTAAATCAGAAGTAAAGCAAATAATTAATAAAAAATAAAACACATCAAGCATGAAAATATATGGAGTCGCCATTTTAGCAGCATGTTATTTAGTGGGCCAATTTATTGGTGATTGGTTTGGACGTTTATTTGATATGAGCGGAAATTTAGGCGGTGTTGGATTCGCAATGATATTATTGATTTTGTTGAATGATTATTTAAATAAAAAAAAATTATTGGTACCTGAAACAGAGCAAGGTATATTGTTTTGGAGTAGCATGTATATTCCTGTAATTGTTGCGATGTCGGCTACCCAAAATGTAAAGGCTGCTTTGATAGGAGGTTGGGTTGCTTTAATTGTAGCAATTATTGCGACGTCGGTTTGTTTTTTACTTATTCCTTTAATTGCTAAAATAAACCGAATAAAAAAATAAGTATGCAAAACATCATAAATATTTTAGATAAAAATGGACTGATATTCGCCTTTCTTGTAGTTGGGGTAATTATGTACTTATCTTTTTTAGTTGGTAAAAAAGTAACAAATAATAAAATTCCTGCTGCAGCCATTGCCATCAGTTTTGGTTTATTTATTGCTTATTTTGGAAAAGGTGAAAAAGGAATTGCAGCTATACCTGCGTTTTCTGGAATGGCATTATTAGGGGGCGCTATGTTACGCGACTTTTCGATTGTATCCACTGCGATGGGTGCTAGTTTTTCTGAAATTAAAAAAGCAGGATTAGCTGGTGTCATTAGCATTGTATTAGGGATTGTTATTGCTTTTTTTGTAGGGGGTGTTATTGCCTATTTTATGGGATTCACGGATGCCAAATCATTAACGACTATTGGGGCTGGAGCCTGTACTTTTATTGTAGGGCCAGTCACTGGGGCGGCTGTTGGAGCCAGCTCGGAAGTGATTGCAATAAGTATTGCCATTGGGGTAATAAAATCGGTTTTTGTTACCATTGCAACACCAATTATAGCTAATAAAATCCAATTAAATAATCCACATACAGCAATGATTTATGGCGGAATGTTGTCAACGACGAGTGGGGTTTCGGCAGGCCTGGCTGCGACCGATATGAAGTTGGTTCCTTATGGGGCATTAACAGCAACATTTAGCACTGGTATGGGTTGTTTATTATGCCCTTCCATTCTTTATTATATTGTTCAACAATTTATTTAATCACACAAAAAATTTATTTGTAGAATGCTAGATTTTATAATTAAATTGAAGATGCAAATAGTCCGATGCTAGCTAATTAATTCAAAGAATTAAACATAAATAATAATAAAACTAATAAATTCATAATTATGGAAAACAATCGAAGAAATTTTATCAAACAAACTGCGAAGGCTGCGGCTGTTACCTATGCGACTACTTTAGGCTTTAGTGCTAAAAGTTATGCCAATATTTTGGGCGCCAATGATCGCGTAAGGTTAGGGGTAGTGGGTTTTTCTGATCGTTTCAGACAAGCGCATTTGCCAAGTTTCTTAAATCATTATAAGGAATTAAATTTTGATATTGTAGCCGTTTCAGATTTATGGAAAGTAAGAAGAGAAGAAGGGTCTGCCTTTTTAGAAAAAACATTTGGTCATGGCGTACGCGCAGCGCGCAACAATGATGAGTTATATGCAGGTAAGGATATTGACGGTGTATTTATAAGCACTGCCGATTTTCAACATGCAACGCATGCAACTGAAGCGGTTAAAGCAGGAATGGATGTGTATTGTGAAAAGCCATTTGCAGAAACCATGGAGGACAACCGAAATGCATTCAAAGTAATTAAAGCATCCGACCGTATCGTTCAAATTGGATCTCAACGTCGTAGTGGCTCAAATTATAAAGCTGCAGCTGACTTTATCCAACAAGGGAAATTCGGACCTATCACGATGGTTGAATTAACTTGGAATGTAAACCAACCAGGTCGTTGGAGAAGACCAGATTTAGTAGCAAAGTGTAAAGAGGAAGATTTGGATTGGAAAAGATTTTTAATCAATCGCCCCTATGAAAATTTTGATCCTAGAAAATACTTAGAATATCGTTTATTCTGGCCTTATTCATCTGGTATGCCAGGTCAATGGATGAGTCATCAAATTGATACGGTTAACTGGTTCAGTGAATTACCACATCCTCGAAGTGTAACAGCGAATGGCGGCATTTATGCATGGAAAGATGGTCGCCGCAATTGGGATACTACAACCGCTGTATTTGATTACGGGCCATTAGATGATATGAGCAAAGGATTCCAAGTGGTGTTTATGTCACGTATGCATAATGGGGATGACAATGCTTCAGAAATGTATTATTCTAATGGCGGTGAATTAAACTTGGTGAATAATAAAGTTTCTCCAAAAGGTGGGCTGACCAAAAGGTTTGCGGATGCGATGAATATGCAACCAAATTTATTGCCTGAATTTAGTTTAACAGATAAGGAAATAAAAGTGTCTTCTGCGGCAAATACTGGAAGTGATCCATTGACATCAGCGCATGTGCGTAACTGGATGGAATGTATTCGTTCAAGAAAACAACCTAATGCGCCAGTGGAAGCAGGGTACCAACATTCTATTGCAACCATCATGGCCAATGCTGCTTGTAGGACTGGTGCTAAAGTTACTTTTGACCAAAAAACACAAGAGGTGATGGTGAATGGCAAACCATTTAAATATTAATCAAGCAGATCATTTTTTTGGTTAAAAAAAATTGCTCTTTACTAAAATGCCCCCCGATAATTCGAGGGGCATTTTTATTAGCTGGGTTAGTGTAAGTAAGTCTTAAAATTAAAAATGGGGGAGTTGTATATTTAGATTTTATACATTTTTTCGTAATACTCTTCTGCCATTCTATTACTGTCAAATTGGAATCGAACATCATTCATTCCGTTTTGTGTAATTTGACGCCATGTTTCCTTATTGTCATAATACATAGGAACAATTTCTTCTTCTAATATTTTATACATTTCATCTAAATCATAGTCGTCTTGTTGTTGCGTGGACATATTATCGTAGTCGGCCTTAGGAACTACAAAACCATTATTGCCATGGTTTATAAATTCAGGTATCCATCCATCATCCGTTGAAAAATTTACAGCGCCATTCATAGCAGCAGTCATACCACTGGTGCCCGAAGCTTCTCTTGGTACACGTGGATTGTTTAACCAAACATCAGATGCTTGTTTCATTCTTTTACTTAAGCCTAATTCGTATCCAATTAATACAGCAACATTATTGTAGTTTTTGCTTAAATGAACTAGGTTATTGAATTGTGAAATTGCGGGGTAGTCCACCGGATAGGGCTTGCCTGCGAATATAATTTGAACTGGATGTTTTTTGTTGGATAGTAATTTTTCAAATCGATCCATATCCCAAGATAAAAAATCAGCACGTTTGTATCCAGCAAATCTTCTTGCCCAAACAATCGTTAAAACATTCGGGTCAAATACCTTGCCTGTTTGATCTGCTACAATTTCAAATGCTCTTTTTTTCAAATACATTTTACGATCATCAAATCCTGCATCATCACTATTTTCAGCAAAACGATATAATTGTTTGTCCGCCCAATAGCGCCAGTTTTGTGCATTGGTAACATGCGTGATCGGACAAATACCTTCGTATTTACCCCATAAGGCCCTGCTCACATGTCCGTGTAGTTCAGAAACGCCATTGGCTTTTCGGGCAAACCTTAGTGCGGCCAAAGAATGATTAAATTGATCATCATCAATGCCCGTTAATTTTCTTACTTCATCCAAGCTTAAGCCGCAGAAATAACCCATCTTATGACATAAGTAGATATCGTGTTTTTCATTACCTGCTTCTTCAGGAGTATGTGTAGTGAATACCAGTCTTTTTTTAACCTCGTCTAATGACTTGTATTTATTCAATAAATAAAAGGCTGATGAAAATCCATGTGCTTCATTTAAATGATATACTTCAGGTTCGAAATTTAATTCGTCAATCAATTTTGCACCACCCACCCCTAATAAAATAAATTGTGCCACTTTGGTTGCCACATTGGCGTCATATAAACGGTGTGTGATTGTTTGAGATACATAATCGTTCTCAGGTAAATCGGTACTTAATAAAAATAAGGGTGCACTACAAAAGGTATTGGGCGCTAAATAATAAGCTTTTACCCAAACAGGGTGGTCGTGAATTAAAATTTGGTATTTAATACCGGTATCTTCCAAGAAACTATACATTTTCTCCATGAAGGTGACCTGCAAAGTTTGATCTTGGTTTCTTGCTTGGTCATAATAGCCATACTTCCATAAAATACCAACCCCAATTAAATTTTGGTTCAGTTCAAATGCGCTTCTTAAATGAGAACCAGCCAGAAAACCCAAACCACCACTGTAAATTTTCAAAGGCTGATGTATTGCAAATTCCATAGAAAAATAAGCCGCCTTCTTCTTAAACTGTTCATTTATCTCATATGGCACCTGATAGTTTCTAAAACTCATAAATCTTGGTTTGATAATATGCCTGCAATATAATGGTATTTAGTTAAAATGTACATTTTACACATTAAACTGTGGAAAAGATGACTTTATTGACCAAAAATGTGGATTATTTCTTCTTATTCCGCTTCCTTTTTTTGTCGTAATTGTCATTGAAATAGCAAGTCATGTTGCGGTGATTACCACAATTGCCTTCTTCTTTAATTGCGATAACATTCCCCGTAATGGTGAAATGTATAATGCAGGGGTCGCCTTTTTCAGTATAGGTTGCTTTGTTTTTTGTAAAATTTAAAAGCCCTTTTAGTTCACCCACACAGTCGCCATTTTGTTTTTCAAAATGTAAAAAAAACTGATATTTATTGGGGGTAGCTAAATCACGAATTGAAATAAAGTTTTTACTATCTCTAGCATAGTCGCCACTATAAGTATTCAAGGTGGGTAACGTATCAATCGGATTAATGATTACACTTGAGTTTGGTTTTTTATTACTATCAAAAAAGATAAGTTTAAAAATGCTATCTGAATAAGCCCATCCTTTTTTTTCATAACTGGCTCCGTTTTCTTCCCCCATTTTATTTTCAGCAACTAAGAATGTGGGTTCTTTATTGATAGTTAAAGTTTTGCCATATAACCTTGAATTTTTTTGCTGCTCATTAAATTCAGCTACAACTTTGAAGCCTAAGTATTTATTTTTTTTACTAAAAACCACTACAGCAATATCCTGTTGTGTTGGATGTTGCACATTTAGTAATAAATAATATTCTTCCTCTTTTTCAATTTTTAAGATAGGGTGTAAAACTGCTTTTTTATCCTTGTCGGCAATAATTTGTTCGACAATGGAGTCAGGTATAAATTGTACTAATGCTTTTCGACCTATTTGTATTGTGTCAGTATATTTTGTAAGGTTCGAGTCTGTGATAGTGACTGGGAGCGTGGCAAGTTTAAATGCTTTATTAAAATCATTAATTTTTAGGGGGGTGTTGCCTGTCAAATCGGTTTTTTTTTCACCGCAAGAAAATAACAATACCAGACAAAATATAAAGGTCCCTTTACGCATTTAGTAAATTTTCACTAAAATAGGCTTTCATATGCAGTTCTACAAGGGATTTATGATTAAATTTAGGGTATCCTATGTCTAATAAATCACTTGATACTTTACATGAATCAGTTCCCGTGCAAAATAAACGGGGCTGGCGTAAATTTCTTGCCTTTATAGGCCCAGCCTATTTGGTGAGCGTGGGTTATATGGATCCAGGCAATTGGGCCACAGATTTACAAGGCGGCGCTGCTTTTGGGTATCAACTTATTTGGATTTTGCTTTTAAGTAATATTATGGCAATCCTTTTACAAAGCTTAAGCGCAAGGTTGGGCATTGTTAGACGGTTGGATTTGGCACAAGCCAATCGCGAAACATATCCTCCAGCAGTTAACTTCGCTTTATATATTTTAGCAGAATTAGCGATAGCTGCGACCGATTTAGCCGAGGTTTTAGGAATGGCTATTGGAATTAAGTTGCTGACAGGTATTCCTTTGATGTATGGTACTTGTATTACAGTTTTAGATACGTTTTTATTTTTGCTTTTACAACGCTATGGTATTCGAAAAATGGAGGCCTTTATTATTTTATTGGTCGCGACCATTGGGTTTAGTTTTTTAGCACAATTATTTATAGCGAAGCCTGATTTGTCACAAGCAATTGTGGGTTTCATTCCAACTAAATTATCACCAACCGCTTTATATATCGCCGTTGGAATCATTGGTGCTACAGTGATGCCGCATAATTTATATTTGCATTCGGCCTTAGTACAAACTCGAAAAATAGATAGAACTCCGAAGGGAATTCGAAAATCCATCTTATATAATTTTATTGATAGTGCAGTTGCTTTAAATTTGGCATTTTTCGTTAATGCTGCAATACTTATTTTAGCAGCATCCACTTTTTTTTACACAGGGCACCAAGGTGTAGCGAAAATTGAAGAGGCGCATTCGTTATTGGCGCCCTTGCTTGGCTCAAAGTTGGCGCCTATTTTATTTGCAATTGCCTTAATTGCAGCAGGTCAAAGCTCAACAGTTACTGGAACATTGGCTGGGCAAATTGTGATGGAAGGATATTTGAAATTAAGATTGAATCCCTGGATTAGAAGATTGCTTACGCGTTTATTGGCCATCACGCCTGCAGTATTAGTAATTGGAATTATGGGGGAGGAAAGGGTGGATGCCTTATTGGTTTTTAGTCAAGTTATTTTGAGTTTGCAATTAGGTTTTGCGGTTATCCCCTTAATTCATTTTGTAAGTGATAAAAATAAAATGGGAGAATATGCCATTGGTATAAAAATTAAAATATTTGCATGGATCATTGCCGCTATTTTGGTTTATTTAAATAGTCATTTGGTGATTGATTTTGTGGGTACATTTTTTCAAAATTCAAATTCATTGGTTTTAAAAATAGGGCTTGTATTATTAGTCCTACTATTTTTAGCGCTACTTTTGTTCATTACATTTTATCCCTTAACACTTAAAAATAAGCCACAATCTGAAACAGATTTTCATGGCATGCCCATTGAATTAGATTGGTCAGATGATTTACCGGTGCATCGTATTGCTATCGCTGTTGATTTTTCTGTAACGGATGCAAAGCTGATCAAAAAGGCGATACAACAAGCCCATTCTAGTGGATTTGAACATACGCCCCACCAGGATACCCAATTCATTTTTATACATGTTGTTGAAAGTGTCACCGCAAACTATTTACAGGATGCGAGTGATGATGCAGAAACTCGAAAGGACCAAGAAAGATTGGACACTTATGCGAATGCACTTATCAACAAAGGATATCAAGTAAAAACCTGTTTGGGCTATAAAAATAGGGTAAAGGAAATAGTAAGAATGGTGCATGAATGTGATGCGCAATTACTAGTCATGGGCGGTCACAGGCACCAAGGTTGGAAGGACTATATCTTTGGAGAAACCATTGAGTCGGTAAGGCATCAAGTAAGTATTCCAGTTTTAATTGTAAATCATTAAGCAGTCTACTAACATCTGTTCAAACAAAGGAATGAGGGGGTAATCCCACCTGATTTAAGGTGAATATTGTCAATTTTTAAGCGTAGTTTTTGTACATTTGTGCATTAAATTTCAAACATTATGGGACAAAAAATTAAAGTAGCTAATCCAGTCGTAGAATTGGATGGAGATGAGATGACCAGAATTATATGGAAGTTCATAAAGGACAAATTAATTCTTCCTTATTTAGAGATTGATATTAAGTATTATGATCTAGGAATGGAGTACCGCGATGAAACGAATGACCAAGTAACCATTGACGCTGCAAATGCGATTAAACAATATGGTGTTGGTATTAAATGTGCGACGATTACACCTGACGAACAAAGAGTAGAAGAATTCAAGTTAAAACAAATGTGGAAGAGCCCCAATGGGACTATTCGTAATATATTAGATGGTACTGTTTTTAGAGAGCCCATTGTTTGTAGTAATGTGCCTCGTTTGGTTCCTAACTGGACAGCACCTATTTGTATTGGTCGTCATGCATTTGGTGATCAATACCGTGCAACCGACTTTGTAACAAAAGGCAAGGGTAAATTAACCGTTAAGTTTGAAGGCGAGGACGGAACAGTGCAAGAATTTGAAGTATTTAATTTTAAAGGAGATGGTGTTGCATTAACGATGTACAATACCGACGAAAGTATCTATGGTTTTGCACGCGCTTGTTTTAACCAAGCTTTGGTTAAAAAATGGCCTTTATATTTGTCTACAAAAAATACCATCTTAAAAAAATACGATGGTCGTTTCAAAGATATTTTTGAAGAAGTGTACCAAGGAGAATTTAAAGCGAAGTATGAGGCTGCAGGTATTACCTACGAACACCGTTTAATTGATGATATGGTGGCGAGTGCTTTAAAGTGGAATGGTAATTTTGTTTGGGCTTGTAAAAACTATGATGGTGACGTACAATCTGATACGGTAGCACAAGGGTTTGGTTCATTAGGTTTAATGACTTCAACTTTAATTACACCTGATGGAAAAGTAATGGAAGCAGAAGCGGCACATGGAACGGTAACACGTCACTTCCGTGAACACCAAAAAGGAAACAGAACTTCAACGAACCCTATTGCATCTATTTTTGCTTGGACAAGAGGTTTGGAATTCAGAGGCCAATTAGATAATAACCAAGAGCTAATTCGTTTCTCTAAAGCATTGGAAGATGTTTGTGTGGAAACAGTAGAATCTGGTATTATGACCAAGGATTTAGCGGTATGTGTACATGGAAGTAAAGTGAAACATGGCGATCACTATGTTTATACCGAAGAGTTTTTGGATGCGTTAGATGCGAATTTGAAAGCGAAACTTGGGTAATTATATTTAACTATATAATGTTGCTTATAAAAAAAGCGATCCCGTTTATCGGGATCGCTTTTTTAGTGGAATAGGGTGATTAATTATCCTTTGCCTTTTCCTTTAGACTCTTTTTTCATTTCAGCACATTTGCCATCTTTCATACACTCTTTAGTGCATTTGTGTGCTTTAGGATCTTTTGTTTCTTTCTTTTTGCATTCAGCACATTTGGTTTTGTCTTTGCATTTTCCATCACAATTTGCCATAACGGCTGTGGTAGAAAGTGAAAGTAAACCCGCTAATAAAAAAATAGCTATTTTTTTCATGATTTAATTTTTTATGGTAATAGAATTAATTTCTTACTGCAATTTAATATATTTTTTAAATAATAGGTTTTAATTTGGGTTGATAGATATCATATTTATAATACCCTTATTGAATTACTTCTAAAATTGGTTTTCCAATACTGCCACTTGGCATCTGGATGCCTAATAATGTGGTAATGGTAGGTGCGATATCTGTCATGTAGTTTACATTATTCACCTGGCCCTTCTTAATTCCTTTGCCATAAAATAATAATGGAATATGTGCGTCGTAATTGTAAAATACACCATGGCCAGTGCCTGTATTACCACCGCCAACCACACCTGATTTTGTAATAAACATTAAGTCGCCGCTTCGTTGTGGATTAAATCCATTGACAATGCGTTCTCTGATGCTTTGCGGTAAGGGTGCAATGGCCGCTTTGCGCGATTCAACCACTTGAATAATATTACTTTTTTGTTCAAGGTAATTGGTGATAAGGCTGGTCAATTTATCTTGCGTAACTTGAAGACTGTCCATCAAATTATGGTTAAAGTAAATATTGAATTCGGTAATTGCTGAAATTAATTTTGGATTCAATCCTTTCGCAGTTAGCATTTTACCTAGTTCATTTTTAATACCATCATCTGTAATTGTACCAGCTGGTATTTTGTGCTTTTGCGCATATCCTGGAATTGGGGCAACTGCATGGTCTGCAGTTAAAAATACAGTATAGTTATCTTTTCCAACTTGCTGATCAAGGGTTGTGAAAAACTGCGCCAATAGTTCATCTAATTTAATATAGCCATCCAAGGTCTCCCATGAATTAGGACCAAAAGCATGTCCAATATAATCCGGAGAAGAAAAACTTACCGCCAATAAATCAGTAATATCATCTAATCCCATTTTTTCATTGATGATGGTTTGGGTTGCGACATCAAGCACTAAATTATTTCCGTAAGGTGTATTTGCAACTTTACCGTAGTCCTTGCCAATAAACTGATTTAAGCCATATGGAAATCCTTTAGCATCTTTGCCAAAAGGGATTGATTCATATTCGTTTTGATCCGTGTCACAATTTGCTTCATAAACATTTGCTGGTAAGCTTAAGCTCCAGCCTAATTTATAAAAGCTATCTACCTTTTTTGCATTATTATAGTTGGTTAGCCAAGTTGGAAGTGATTTGCCATAATAAGTGGAACTAATAAAATTACCTGATTTGCTATCATACCAAAAAGCACCATCTGCCGAATGACCAGCAGGAATGATTGCGCCTCTGTCCTTTAAGGAAACACCAAACACTTTACTTTTAAAATTGGTGGCTAATTTTAGCTCATCTCCAATGGTGGTAGTCCAAACATTCAATGGACTCATTTTTCCTGCACTGCTATTTTCAATACCCACGGCTTGTACTGAATTATCTTCAACACAATACACCATTCGCTGCTGAATGTTATCATACCAACTATTACCCGTGATGCCATGAATAGCTGGGGTGCTACCAGTATACACTGCGGTATGTCCACAAGCGGTTACTGTAGGCAAATAGGGAATAAGGTTGTTATTACAACTAGCACCTTGATTCATCAATTTTAAAAAGCCATTTTGTGTTTTAAAGAAGGGTTTAAATTTATTGACATAGTCCCAACGCATTTGGTCAACAACGATGCCTACCACTAATTTTGGTTTTGTATCTGTTGCTTTAACGGAGTTGGTTTTTTGAGCAAAAGTTTGCGTTGTTATCAAGCCTACTATTAACAAAAGTGTAAATCGCATAAATTCTTGTTTAAATGATGCTGCAAATTACAGCTATTTATTAGTGTTTTAAACCTAAAATTTTATTAAATTTGCATAACTTAATCACACTTATTATGGCAGATATATTTGAAAGACTCATTAAAAACTATGGCCCTATTGGTCAACATCGTGAAAGAGCGCATGGTTACTTTGCTTTCCCAAAGTTAGAAGGAGAAATTGGTTCTAAAATGAAGTTTAGAGGGCAAGAAATGATTGTTTGGAGTTTGAATAATTATTTGGGCTTAGCCAATCATCCAGAAGTACGAAAAGCAGATGCAGATGCTAGTGCCAAATATGGTTTGGCATTACCAATGGGTGCTAGAATGATGAGTGGAAATAGTGATTTGCATGAACAACTAGAAGCCGAATTAGCTAGTTTTGAAAATAAGGAAGATGCTATTTTAATGAATTATGGCTATCAAGGAATCATGAGTGCGATTGATGCAATTTGTGGTCGTCATGATGTGGTTGTATATGATGCGGAGTGTCATGCTTGTATCATTGATGGATTAAGAATGTTGCCAGGACATCGTTTTGTTTTTAAGCACAATGATGTAGAAGATTGTGAAAAGCAATTACATCGCGCACAGGCCTTAATTGAAAAACAACAATCTGGTGGAATTTTAGTAATTACAGAAGGGGTATTTGGTATGGCAGGTGACCAAGGTAAGCTGAAGGAAATTGTAGATTTAAAATCAAAAGTGCCTTTCAGAATGTTGGTGGATGATGCACATGGATTTGGTACACTAGGTAAAACAGGCGCTGGTGCTGGTGAGGAGCAAGGATGTCAGGATGGGATTGATTTGTACTTTTCCACTTTTGCGAAAAGTATGGCATCGATAGGTGCATTCATGGCAGGCCCTAAAACGATTATTGATTATATCCGTTATAATATCCGTTCTCAAATATTTGCAAAAAGTTTACCCATGCCTTATGTGGTTGGAAACTTAAAGCGTTTAGAATTATTGCAAACACAGCCTCACTTAAAGGAGAATTTGTGGAAAAATGCCCTTGCTTTACAAAAAGGTTTGAAGGAAAGAGGGTTTGATATTGGTAAAACAGATTCAGTAGTAACGCCGGTTTATATGAAAGGGGGTGTAGAAGAAGCAACCCTAATGGTGATGGACTTAAGAGAGAATTATAAAATTTTCTGTTCGATAGTTGTATATCCTGTGATACCTAAAGGACATATTATTTACAGGTTGATTCCGACTGCTGAGCACACGCAGGAGGAGATTGATTTAACCTTAAAAGCATTTAGCGAAACAAAAGCGAAGTTGGATGCTGGCGCTTATAAGTCAGCAGAGATTCCAGATATGGCGAATAAGTAGTAGTTCCTAAAAAAAACTGAAAATAATTTTGAAAGAGCAGCATTCATTAGAGTAAGTCTAATTGATTCTGCTCTTTTTTTAGTACTTCAATGCTTACATTCAATTCAAATCCAATGAGTAGAATAAGTGCATTTAAGTAAACTAAAGTCATGACTACTAATACGGTTCCTATTGAGCCATAAATTTTATTATAGCTGCTAAAGTTATTTACCCAATAAGAAAAGCCAAGGGTGGTTGCTAGCATTAAGCAGGTGGAAAGGATGGCGCCTGGTGACCATAATGACCATCTTTCTTTGATATGGGGGGCATATTTATAAATAAATGCATTTCCGAAAAATAGTAATAAAACAATGATTCCCCATCTTAAAACATTCCAATAAGGAATGATGGTTTTGCGCTTGATATCAAATACTTCTCTTAATAAAGTGGTTAATTGATCCTGTCCAATCAAAACCAATAAACTCGCGAATACTAATAAAATTAAAATCAGTGTCAGGCGAATGGCACGCCAACGTTGGTGTAAAAAAAATGGTTTATGTTCCATGTATGATTTGTCAAAGCTGCGAATAATACCGGTCATGGCATTAGATGCATAAAAGAGCAATAAAAGGAAACCGAATGAAAATATACCCACATGCTGACTTAGTAAATCATTAATAATATCCAATATAAAACGGTAGGTGCTTGAGTTGGGTGAGATATCCTTAAAGATGGAAAGTATCTGTTTTTTTACTTTTAATGTTTTTGGAAAATAGGGAATAATTGAAAATAAAAATAAAAAGGAAGCCGGAAGCGCCATGATTAAATTGAATGAAATGGCAGAAGCCCGATCATATAATCCAATGGTATTTAGTTGCGTGTATAAAAATTTGATAACTTGGTATAAATTCACCCTTTCAAATCCTGGGATATAAACCAACTTCGCTTTTTGCTTTAAAAATTGGAGCAGTGGCTGAATGAGTTTATGTAATATGTCGAATAGTTTGTTCAAATTATATTGTTTTTAATGATCGTTTTTATTATTACAATCATTTATTTTTCTTCCTCTTTTAGTTTCTTTTTTGCTTGGTATTCGTCTAGCTTTTTTTGGTATTCTTTTGCATAACGATTGTGTTCTTCATAAGTGCTACTAAAATGGTGGTATCCACTAAAGTCGGCTTTGGCTACAAAGTAAAGATAATCCGTTTTAGGGGCATTCAATACTAAGTCAATCGTATTAGGCGATGGTGTGCAAATTGGACCTGGAGGTAAACCTATATTTTGGTAAGTATTATAAGGGGAAGGGTTGGTTAAGTATTTTTCATAAATACGCGTAATGGTAAAATCTTGCATTGCATATTTAATGGTTGGGCAGGCTTGCAATGGCATACTTTTTTTAAGTCTATTTTGGTATACACTTGCAATTAAAATTTTATCAGAATCATTATTCGTTTCTTCTTCCACAATGGAAGCAAGGGTGTATAGTTGTTGTTGCGTTAATCCAGTGCTTGTTGCTTTATTATTTCTGTTATTGGCATTCCAAAATTTTCCTTGTGCCTCCTTCATTTTTTTTAATAATTTGGACATGGAAGTGTTCCAATAAAATTCGTAAGTGTTTGGAATAAATAAAGTGAATAATTGTGCGGTATCAATATTAAATGGCGCCAATGAGTCATTGCTATTTAAATACAAGGCTGCTTCACTACTATCGGTTGTAAAAGTAGTGGAGATTAATTTAGCTAACTCCCCCTTGGTTCTTACTTTGTTTAATATAAATTTTACTATGGGTTGTTGGTTATTGCGAAGCATACGTAAAATTGAAAATAAGTTCGCCTTTTTCTTAACTAGAAAGGACCCGGATCTGGTTTTATTTTGAATATCAAATAGGGGAGCAAGTAGGGTGAAGCTA
>RFZW01000001.1 GCA_009920495.1 Chitinophagia bacterium | reverse complement strand
CTATCTAATGCAGCATTCAATGAATACTTTTTAAATGAAGTAACTGGGATATTACCATCTTCCTGAACATAACCGCCAGAAAAACGATAAGTAGTTCCCGCATTACCGCCTGTTACAGCTACTGTTGTATTTGCAGTGATGCCTGGTTGTGTTACCAACCCTACCCAATCAGTAGATTTACCGCCATTAATCATGGCCATCTCACTTGCTGTGAAAGTAGCAGCAGTTCCACCATTCAATACAGCGTCATCAACTGCTGATTTATAAAATTGTTGTGCATTTTGTAATTGAATCAAATGTCCAGGACGCTTACTTCCAAAATAAGAATCAAGCGTAACTTTTGGTTTGCCTGCAATCCCTTTTTTAGAAGTGATGATGATTACACCATTCGCACCTCTTGCACCATAAATCGCTGTAGACGATGCATCTTTTAAGACATCAATAGATTGAATATCCTGCGGATTAATATCACGCAATCTTGCACCAATCACTCCGTCAACAACAACCAATGGTTCCGTTGCACCCGTGATGGTATTTTGTCCACGAATATCAATGCTAAATGCTTGACCTGGCTTGTTACTATTTTTTGTAATAACTACCCCTGTCACCTGACCTTGTAAGGCTTGCGTGGCATTAGAAGGATTAGTTCGTACAATGTCCTTTGAACTAACAGATCCTACGGCACCTGTTAAATCTTTTTTACGTACCGAACCATAACCCACTACGACTACATCCTCTAATGATTTACTTTCAGTGACTAACTGAACCTTAACCTCATTTTGATTAGTAATAGCTAATTCCTGTGCAGTATATCCCACAGAATTAATCACCAAAGAAACCTTACCAGTTGGTAAAGAAATAGTGAATTTACCATTCGCATCAGTAACGGTGCCTTTGGTTGAATTTTTTTGAGTGACACTGGCTCCTACTAAAGGAACACCGTTATCACCAACAACAGTACCAGACAATGGACGGGTTTGGGCCCATGATACGCTGGCAAGAAAAGTTAACGACATGATCGTCAAGAGAATTTTTCTCATGGTGTAGCAATTTTAATTTTTAGAAGCAATAAATATAATATACAATTATTTTATAATATATTAAGTATATATTCTATATGAAAGTTAATAAATTTTTTTGATTTTCAGAATTAGCTCTGCAAATTTCACGAAATCGTTTTCGTGCTTATTGGCCGTGGATTTAAACACGCAATAACCCCGCTTTTGATAAATGGGTGACGGGCTTATTATCCCAAAATAATTCAAAGTCAATTAAGCCAGCTTGCATGTAACTATTTTTTACATCGGCTAATAACAGCCCATTGGAATTTTGAATATTGATTTCAGAAAGTAGTTTTATTAACCATGCCCCTTTATCACTTGCTACATTTATGGTAAAAGCGTTTTTGTTGGACTGAAACTCCATCGTCATTTCCTCCCACTTATTTCCTTTTTTTGATTTCTGAATGATCATGGTATGAGGTAAAACACCTAACCAAATTACCTTATAATTGGTGGATATATTTAAATCAGGTTCCGTAATTGCTTTTTGTATGAAGTGGGGTGCAATCGTTGTATTAGGCACTTTAAAATCAAACCATTTTTGTAATGAAAATTCAAAACAATTCCCATGCATGTAATTAAACAATGCTTTTTTTAATCCGAAACCAAACAATTCGTGATCGGCACCAGTAGGATCAGTATGTGCAATATCATTATTGGCGAATGTGCCAATTTCATTGGAAACTTTTTTTACCAAAAACTTTTCAGGGGCCAATCCTACTGGACTATGCGCTGTCATGGTAAACAAATGCCAGTATGCAGATTGTAATACTTCGGTTTCAAATAACTGCCTGACCATTTCCAAGGAGTCAATAGTTTCTTGTACTGTTTGTGTCGGGAATCCATACATTAAATAAGCATGCACCATAATACCTGCTTCTGAAAAATGTTTACTTACTTTAGCCACCTGTGCAACAGTAATACCTTTTTGTATGAGTTCCAATAATCGGTCAGATGCAACTTCAAGACCACCGCTCACTGCAATGCATCCTGATGCTTTTAACAAATAACATAAATCTTGAGTAAAGCTTTTATCAAAACGAATATTGGCCCACCAGCTCACCACTAATTTTCGTTTTATAATTTCAATGGATACCGCTTTCATCATGGAAGGTGGCGCAGCTTCGTCTACAAAATGAAATCCATTTTGGCCAGTTTTAGCAATCAACTCCTCCATCCTATCCACCAATAAGCTAGCGGATATGGGTTCATAGTTTTTAATGTAATCTAAGGAAATATCACAAAATGTACATTTTGCCCAATAACAGCCATGCGCCATAGTTAGTTTATTCCATCGACCATCGCTCCATAAACTATGCATTGGATTGGCTATTTCAATGACAGAAATATATTGATCCAATAAAAGACCTTCATAATCAGGCGTTCCCACCTGGCCTTGTTTATAATCAGTACAGCTGGTATTATTAATATAGGTGACTGAATTATTTACAAGTGTGAAACATCTTTTTAATTCAGTTAATTCCTTTTTACCATCAATATGTTCAATTAAAATTTCCAATGGTGCTTCTCCATCATCTAAGGTGATAAAATCATAAAATTCAAATACGCGAACATCACTTAATGATCGTAGTTCCGTATTTGCAAAACCACCACCCATCGCTACTTTAATATGCGGCCAATTTTTTTTAATCCACTGACCACACCTTAGTGAGGTATATAAATTACCAGGGAATGGCACCGAAATACAAACCAGTTTTGGCTGCACTTGAGCTATACGATCTGCAAAAATTTGAACTAATATTTCATCCAAATAAGTATAGGGTAATTGTAGTGCATTATATAATTCATCAAATGAATTCGCAGATCTTCCTAAGCTTTCTGCATAGCGACTAAATCCAAAATGCACATCGACCGTTTCCTTAATCAAATCACCCAAGTCCTCTAAATACATAGTGGCAATATGCTTGGCCCTATCTTGTTTACCCATACTACCAAAAGCCCACTTTAAATCATCCATTTGGGCAAATCGATTTGCTTCTGGTAAAAATTGTCTCGTACAAATAGTATGTGCTAATGTATTTTGCTTACCCTGTAAAAACTGTATAACGTGCTCAATAGTTTGAATATAAGTGTCGCGTAATGCAATCATGCGCAAGCTATTTCCTGAAAGTGTTAGGTCACTGGATTCGGTTTTTGCTTGGATGGTTGAGAAAAGTTTTTCAAGCCCTCGCTTACTAAACAATTCCATAGTTACTTCAATTCCTAAATCAGCTTGAACAGTAGCAATGTTTTTTGTATTAAAAAACCCTTTCAAATACGCAGTAGCCGGATACGGTGTATTTAATTGTGTGAAAGGAGGTGTTATTAATAATACAGGTGATTCCAAGACATTGATTTATACGTAAAATTAAGGATTCAGGGCGGCAGTAATGCGATTTATCCGTATAAAGTTTTAACTAAATGAACGAATCACCGGATGGAATATCTGATGCCTTTTAAAAATTTATCTACTGCCAAAAATATCATTTATGTACTACCCTCATTAAACAACTTAATTGTATGAATAGAAAAATATAACTTTTTGTAAAACATTATTTAACTTCCTTTAATAATCAATATCGTTATAATGAAAATTAAAAGCAACCTTTTATTATACAGCTGCCTATCTGTATTTTTTCAACTATCATTGATGGCTGCAAATTCACAAACCCCCATACTACGCTGGGAGAAAATGGCCAATGGCGTTTGGAAAGCAAAAGTAGGCAAGCCTGAAACAAACAACTTATTAAGTATTTCCGAATCAAAGCCTAAAACATCCGCTATCAATGAAATGAGTTCTGTAGCATTTCCACTGAGCCCCAATGAAATAAAATTTGAAATTTTTGATGGTAAAACTTACTTAAGATTTCCGCTGGAAAAAGCGGAAAAAATATTTGGCTTAGGATTGAATTTTAAAACCGTGGAACAAAGAGGCCGAATACTTCGACTACACGAGGACCATTACGACGGCGTGGACAACGGCCGATCACATGCACCCATTCCCTTTTATGTTTCCTCCAAAGGCTATGGGGTATTTATAAATTCATCCAGGTATATTGATATATGGGTAGGCACTGGCGTTCGCGTGGATAGTAAAAATCCGCCTGTAGTGCGTGACCGCAATACGGATCGCAAGTGGTCGGCTGCCCCCTATTCAGATAATGTGGAAGTACTCATTCCGGCGGAGGGGGTTGAACTTTATGTATTTGGTGGCCCAAGTACACTTGATGCTGTAAGCCGATTTAATTTATACCAAGGTGGTGGATGTTTGCCCCCCAAATGGGGCCTGGGATTTTGGCATCGTACGCCTACTTTATTTAATGACCAACAACTACTAGCCGAAGTAGATGGATTTACCAAACACCAATTTCCATTGACGGTGATTGGTTTGGAACCAGGTTGGCAAAGTAAGGCCTACCCATGTACTTACGAATGGGATAGCACACGTTTCCCTGATCCAAAAGGGCTGATTAGCAATTTAAAAACCAAGGGCATTTACACCAACCTTTGGATTAACCCCTACATATCGCCTGATGCAAAAATATTGCCTGCTTTGAAACCTTACACTGCATCGCACACGGTTTGGACTGGATTTATTCCTGACTATTCCATGAAGCAAACCAATACTATTATTGGAAATCACTTTCAAAAAAACTTATTGAATATTGGTGTGAGTGGATTTAAGATGGATGAAAATGATGGATTCGATTTTTGGTTATGGCCTGATGTCACTAAGTTCCCTTCCAAAATTCCAGCCGAAGTAATGCGACAAACTTATGGTGTGATGATGCAAAAATTAAACACGCAATTATTTCGTGCAAATAATACACGCACTTATGGCTTAGTTCGTGCAACCAATGCGGGGGCGACGGCATTCCCATTTGTCATTTATAACGATTACTATAGTCATCGTGACTTTATTACTGCACTCATTAATAGCTCCTTTATAGGCACATTATGGACCCCTGAAGTACTGGCACTAAACCATGGACCTTTCCCGAAGTGGAAAAACAAGTGGCCGATGTGGCTAATTTAAGAATGCAATTAATTCCTTACTTATATACTTGTTTTGCGGAGTATGCCTTTTATGGTCGTCCCCCTTTTAGGGCAATGAATTTAGTGGATGGGTTTGCTGCAACAAGTAAAGAAGAAAGCACACAGCTTGACTCCGAAAAAAATCCATATAAAATGGCTGTAAAAAAAGAAATAAAGGACCAATATATGGTAGGTGATCAATTACTAATTGCGCCCTTATTTACAGGAGAAACCAGCAGAAAAGTAATTTTACCTGCAGGTAAATGGTATGATTTTTATACCGGTAAATTGGTGGGCGAAGGTGAAGTAATCACCGTTACTCCTGGATTAGACCATATCCCTGTATTTGTGCGAGATGGTGGTGTAATTCCAATGACCGAAAGCACCACTGTTGCTGAAGGAAAATATGACTTGGTCATTAAACATTATGGTGAGAAAGAAGCAAGCTACCGTTTATATGATGATGACGGCAAAACTTATGACTATGAACGCGGAGCTTATTCCTGGAGAACAGTAACTATTAAAAGAGATAGTAAAGGCCAATTGATTGGTAACATTTCAGTAGGAGAAAAAGGAAAGCCCAACAATATTGGAAAAGTAAGCTGGGAGTTTAAAACGAAATAGAAGCTGATGAACTCAGGTCTGAGTCTGTGTCGACTTAAATAAAAAAGCCTTTCCGAAATCGGAAAGGCTTTTTTAATATCGAACACGCTTAATGTAAATTAAGCTAAAAGATCATTAAGGCTTCTTCTTTAATACTAAATTATAAGTACCGAAGGAACCTTGATCCACTGTATAAGCAATCGCAAGTGTGATTGTTTTACTACATGGTGCAACAACACTTGTTGAACTAGCTGCAACAGCTACATTCGGGTTTGTGTAACTTGCCCAAACAAATTGATTACCTATTTTTTGCTTAGCAATGGTCGCTTGGTTATTCAATGTATTAATAGTAACAATAATTGGTAAAGGACTAGTTACATAAGGGTCAATGAATGAGAATGAGTTATTGCTGATTTTTGTAAATTTCACAACCTCACCTGGGCTGAAATCACCAAATGCATCAGAAACAACCACAAAGTCACCTTCGTATATTGCTGGATCGTAAGCACAAATTGCTGCGAAACGCGCATAATCACTATATAAAGGATATGCAATAACACCAGCACCATTTCCTGTACCTGTTGTTGGGAATGCTTCATATTTATTTACACCAACATATAAGTCAGGTGCAAAATCATAAGTATCACCCAAAGCAACCGCAACACCAAATAAGGCTGTAATATCAGCAGATGTAACTGTTAATGAATATGGAAGTGTGGTTACATCCTTTTTTACCACTTTTACATTGGCATTAGAACCATTTTTTCTAACTACGATGTCCACTTTGTCTGGAGGCGTAGCACCAGGAAAATAAAGTTCTACTTTAAATTTACCTGAGAACCCTGCAAGGTTCAACAAATCAATTGCCTGTGATCCTGTAGATTCAATTTTAGTTGATACTACTGGAACAGATTTGATTACAACACTTGACCTAATTCCTCCGTCATCCTTCTTACAACCAGCGAAGGCGATCATAAGGCCTAAGGTTAAGGCCACAAATATGTTTATTTTTCTATTTTTCATAATCTATTAATTTTATTTTAATATATCAAACGAGTATATAATTATTATCCAGCTGGTTGCCAAAATACACGATAAGATTCTGGTACTTTTTGTGGTGGTGAACTAGAGTTTAATGATATTTCATTTGTGCTGAATGGTAAAGACCAAGGGTAAGCTCTATCGTTAGATACAGGAACCGTTTTTGGTTCTGGAGTAGTTACGCTAGTAACAGTACCAATGGGTGCAGGTGAGAATAATACAGGGAACTTTGTTCTTCTGTAATCTGTCCAGCTATCAACAGGATTTTCAATTCTGTTGATCCATTTTTCAGTCATAATATATTCCAATCTTTTTGATGCAGTAGCTGACAAATCAAAAGCAGCTAATACAGCAGTTTTATAGGTTGTAGTCGCAGCTAAGGTTGCAATTGCAGGAACAACTTGTGCAGCACCTGCAGAACCTGGCTTAATAAAGTTGGTGATAATATGATCCATTTGTAAGAATGATTCATCTAATGCTTTACTAAACACCGCTCTTTCAGTTCCAGTTGCAACACCTGCATTGATTAACTCAGCCTCAAGATATAATCTGTCAGCATAAGTAATAAACTGATGAGGAAGTGCTCCAGTTCCTGCATTAAGCGCACCTAATGTAGTAATAGTTTTTGCACCGCCATCTTCATATCTACCACCTGCAGGGTATAAACCTAACAAGGAATAGGTTGAACTGTTAGATCCATCACGACAAGGACCGTTTGATCCGAATAAAATAGTGATAAAACCACCATCACGATAATCAGTACAGTTTTCAGGTGTACCATTTGCCGCCTTTTGATTATAGATGTAGTATGGGATTCTAGGATCTGCGATACCAGTTAAAATATTTGTGTTTCTACCTTTCATGATCTCATATAACCAAGGGCTAAATAACTGAGAACCACGTTGTGTAGCATTATAATCACCATAAGCAGGGTGTCTGTCATCCGTAGTACCATATGGTCCGTAAGGAAGCATGAAACTTTCCGCTTGTGAATTGATTAAGGTTGTAGGTGAAGCTAATAAAGCAGCAACTTGTGCTTTAACATCTTGTACCAATCTAACTTGCGTATACAACTTTAATTTAAGTGTATTCGCTGCTTTAATCCAGTTAGTCGTATTTCCTTTGTAAATGTAATCGTCATTTGCAGGCTTAGAAGCATTTGGCGCTGTGTTTTTGATATCAGCAATACCTTCGTCAATCAATTTAATTAATTGCGGATAGATATCAGCACCTTTATCAAACTTAGGTTGTTTAATTCCTGCTTCAAATTTATTGAATTCAGAGAAAGGACAATCACCATAAACGTCAACTAAAACACTGAATGCATATGCTTTCAAAATTTTAGCAACACCAGCATAAGTATAACGCGTTTCCGCAGTTCCTTGCTTAATTATTACATCCAAATCCTTGATAGCGCCATAAAGACCTTCCCATCCAGCAGAACCAGCACCGTATCTGTCAGCACTCACACGACCAGTTGTTTGGTGTGTATACACTGAAGCGATACTTCCAAGTCCTGATCCTAATGCTGTGTTACCGGCAATTGCCACTTCAGCATTACTTAAAAGCAAAGCTACAGGAACTGCAGTTGGACTGTTAAGATTTTTATTTACGTCAAGGAATTTTTGACAGCTTGGTAAAACAAGCGCAAACATTACCAATGCGGTAAAAGTTTTTATATAATATATTTTCTTTCTCATAGTTGAAAATTTAAGGATGATGATTAGAAAGTTATGTTTAAGTTAAGACCGAATCTTTTTGTACTTGGAGCACCACCAGTTTCAACACCTTGCGCTGTACCAGAAACAACTGAGTTCATATCTGGATCGAAGTGTGTGTATTTAGGTACATTAGGTGCCAAGAACCAAAGGTTACGACCACTAAATGAAAGTGTTGCAGCAGATAACTTTAGTCTCTTTATTAAACTAGGAGACACGTTATAGGCTAATACAATCTCTCTTAATCTGTATACTGTACCATCAAATACGGAGTATTCAAAAGCACCATTTGTAGCGAATGTTGCACCGGTTCCAGAAGGTGAGAAATACAAGTCATTGGTTGTCATTCTTGTTTGGTTAGGCACCATTTGACCATTCACCAACAAAGGAACGTAATGGTTTAAACCATCTTTACCAGGCACGGGAGTTGCATTACCGTAAACCCCTTCAACAACTGCATTTTTTTCTCTGTCCCATGTATCCATCGTAACACCGCGACCTAACATACTGTTGATGGTTTCAGTATAAAAATCACCACCTTTCGTCATATCCCAAAGCACACTTAATTCAAAAGCTTTGTATGCAAATCTGTTGGTAATACCTATTTTATAATCTGCATTTGGATCACCCACCATTTGTGCATTTGGATCAACAAATGGAGCACCATTGGCTGGGTTAATGATTAATCGACCATCATCGGTACGTGCTGAACGGCCACCTCTTAAATAACCATAAGGGAAACCAGCTTCAATATAGTTGTAACCACCAATGATATCTCTTGTTAAACCAGCTACTAATTTTTCAACTGTATTTTTATTCTTAGTAAAAATGGTTCTTACATTCCATTGGAAATCTGTTTTCTCGATAATTTTTAAATCAACCGCTGCTTCCCAACCTGTATTGCGAACCTCACCTAAGTTAGTATAGAATGAACTATAACCAGTTGTTTGAGGTAAACCAATTGCGTAAATCAAATTCGTTGATTTTTTATCATACCAAGTAAGTTCAGAACCAATTCGGCCACCAAGGAAACGCATTTCAGAACCAAGTTCTAATTCCTGTGTAAACTCAGGTGTTAAATTTGGATCGTAGTTTGAACTACCTCTTGAAGCCAAAGATTGACCTTGGAAACCTGCAGAGTTTAATCCAAATATCGCTTCCCCATTTCCAGGTGCAGCATCGTTACCCACTTTCGCAAAACCAGCACGAAGTTTACCATAATCAATAATACCTTTCTTCACTTTAAATGCATCTGTCCATATTAATGAAGTAGATACACCTGGGTAGAAGTAAGTAGCATTTTTATAAGGAAGTGTTGAAGTTAAATCTGTTCTTCCAGTAAAGTTGATATAAGCGTAACGTCTGTAATCTAATGACGCTTCACCGAAGAAACCAACCAATCTTCTTTTTGATCTGTTATCACCACTAAAACGTTGTGTTGCAGTATTTGTTAAGTTAAATAAACCAGGGATAACAAAATTCACACCCACTACTTGTTGTGCTCTTGACATTCTTTGGTTGATATCATTACCCACTTTCATATCCAAAGACCAATCATCATTAATTTTTGGTGTATAAATTGCAACCAAAGTAGATTGTAATTCTTGTTGTCTGTTGATAACTTCAGTCAAAGTACCTAAAGTATTATCACTGCTTCCTAATGAAGATTTGTCAATAATTTGATCTCTGTAAAGCGCGTAACTGTTCACACCCGCGTTATAATCAATTCTGAATTTACTGTTGAACTTATAAGAAGCTCTTAAAGTTGCAACTAAACGATCATCAATTGATGTAATTACGTTATGCTTAGCAGCCCAAACTGGGTTTGTATACTGACCATCATTAAAACCAATTTGTGCACCCGCTCTGTTTTCAGTAGGCCATCCAGTGATGTCCCAGTTTCTAGCCATTGTAAATGTACGACCCCACTGAGAAATGAAGCTTTGAGCAGCTCCAATGAATCCACCCACTTGTTCTGATCTCGCATACGATAAACTAGATCCTATGGTTAATTTTCCAATACTTGTTTGACCACCGACACTGATATTATTTTTCTTGTAACTCGTATTTGAGATATAACCTTTTTGGTCAACACGAGAAATAGTTACGTTGAACAAAGTATTTCCTTCACCTCCGCTTAATCCTACTGAATTCTCAAATAAGTTTCCTGTATTAAATAAAGAAGAAACGTTATTAGGATTTGCTTTGTAAGCAATCATGCCGTTCGGAAATAACTCAGGATATGAGTTATACATAGTAGCCCAAGTAGTTGCTGGAATAGAGTCAATCATTGAAGATGATCTACGAAGCACATTACCTGATCCATCATAAATATTAGCAGATCCAAATTTACCACCCCAAGAACCATTCGATCCTTGAACTCTAAAGTTGGCACCAGCACCATATGAATTTTGAAACTCAGGTAAAGCAGCAATAGACTCTTGGCTATAACCAGCTCTATATGTAACGTTTAAAGATTTTTTTCCTTTTCTAGGCGCTCCTGATTTAGTCGTAATCAATAAAACTCCGTTTGCCGCTCTTGATCCATATAATGAAGCAGCTGCAGCACCTTTTAAGATGTTGATTGATTCAATATCATTCGGATCAATATCACCAAAACCAGAGCCATAAGCACCACCACCACTAAAAGGGTTTGAAGTATTTACTACTGGATTACTATAAGGAATACCATCCACAACAATCAAAGGCTCACCACCATTAAAAGAGGAAACCCCTCTAATTTGAATACGGCTAGCCGCACCTGGAGCACCTTGTCCTGATCTGATATCAACACCAGGTACTTTACCAGCAAGACCTTTCAAAATGTCTGGTTCTGATTTTTGTAAAACTGTTGTAGGATCTACTTTCGATACCGCATAACCTAATGCTTTATCAGAACGTCTAATACCCATCGCTGTTACCACGACTTCAGATAAATTAGATCCTGTAGATGTAAGTGTAACGTTAATTACATTGCTTGCACCAACAGTAACTTCCTTAGTGCCAAATCCGACACTAGAGAAAACTAATACGTTTCCTTTAGCTGCGCTGATCTTATAACGACCTTGATCGTCAGCTGCAGTTCCCTTGTTTTTGTTTGTTTTAATGACAACAGATGCAGTCATCTGTAACCCTACCGGATATGGTCAGGTCTTGAGACTGGCCCGCAATGGCAAAAAATAGCATCGCGACAACGAGACTAGACAAGATTTTTCTCATGTTAGTTAATTTTAAAATTTAGTACCCATTATTAATGGAAGGTCAAATATAATAAAGAAATGTTAATATTTGAAAAATAATAATTAAAAAACATCGATGAAGATAATCAGCTAACTCATTGATTAACAATTAAAAAAAATTGAAAAGCCGGCTTTTCCGCCTGTTAAAATTTGAAGATCCCTATTTTATCAAAATTAAGTTTCAGCTGGACAGATTAACACAATCTACTGTTTATGAACTAGTTGTATTATGTTTAATTTGAATTTGGTACCTTTAATCTAATTCATTTTTTTATTGTCAAAAAGCGCTATTAAAATTTAATAAAAACCAATAATTTCCCAAAAACGATAGCTTACCCCCTTATAAAAAACATTTAAAATTGAACAACGCAATTTATAAAACAATAAAAGTGCTATTTATTTTAATTGGCACTAGTGCAATACCCAATAAATTAGTTGCACAAAACCTTGCAATAAATAATTTGAAGGGTAAAGAAATTTACCCGACCATCCGAAATACAACTAGCCCTTCCAATGGCGAATCCCCAAAATTTAATTCGCCCAGTTTTCAATGGCCTTCCAAAAAAAATGCAAACTATAGTATTCGAATTTCAACTTCAAAAAAATTTGATCAAGCATTGATCGAAAAAAACAAAATTGCATTTGCCCTATTTAATCCACATCAACAATTGACAAAAGGTAAATGGTACTGGCAATATAAAATAAATCATGAAAATTGGAACCCTGTAGATTCCTTTGATATCAATGCTTCCACGCGAATTTTTCCTACAGTTTCGGTCGAAAAAATTATAAATAATATCCCCGCTGCGCATCCTAGAATTTTAGTCAACAAATCTGAAATAAATAATTTTAGAATAACTGCAAGTAAAACAAAAGAAGCCATTGCAATTATCAATGAAGCGAATAAAATTTTAACAATTCCTATTCCAAAAGAAGGAGACGCATTACCCAAGTACCAAGGAAAAGACAAATTCGAAAATGATAAAATCGCATCACTTGCAAGTAAATGGAGTGGAAGAAAAATTCAAGAAAGCTTAAATATTTTTTCACAAGCCTATATACTCACTGGTGATGTAAAATATTTCAAAGCGGCTAAATTATGGATGTTAGAAGTTGCTAACTGGGATCCACTGGGTCCTTCGCATACCAATAATTTTGCCGATGGTGGTATTATGTCGAGCATGGCCATTGGTTTGGATAGCTTTTGGGATTTATTGACGGAAACGGAGCGAAATTTAATCAAAAAAAATATAAGCACGCGTGCGGATCAATTTTATAAATTATGGATGAATCAAGTGGAAGTAAGATCATCTTCCATGCATGTGTGGCAGCATATCATGCACAATTTATTGGAAACTGGATTGGCATTAAAAGGAGAACACCCTACCGCTGAAAATTGGATCGAATACATATATGAACTCTGGATTGCGCAATCACCTAAAATGGCCGAAGAGGATGGTGCATGGATTAATGGCAGTGCCTATTTTGGGATGAACGCCTTAAGCTTAATTGAGATCCCCACTATTTTTAAAAAATTATCTGGCGTTGATTTCATGACTGCACCTTGGTTTCAAAATAATCCAAAATGGTTGATTTATTCCTTTCCACCAAATTCCACTTCCGATGGTTTTGGTAATGATGGCGAAAGATATAAATTTCCTTGGATCAATTATGCAGGATATACAGATGCACTAGCAAGATTAACAAATAATCCATCTGCAGCTTGGTATGCAAATGCGGTGGCCAAAAGTGTAGGAAAAGAAATTGCTGATGATGCAGAATTTAGATGGTTTCGTATTCGCGATGGTATAAAAAAAACAACCGCTTTACATCCATTATCATTTAAGCAAGATGCATTTTTCCAAGAAGTAGGTGTTGGCTATATGCATACGAATGTGCAAGACACAAAAAATGATTTGTTTCTTTCATTGCGCAGCAGTCCTTTTGGACCTATGTCGCACACACATGCCGACCATAACACATTTAATATTGCCTATGGTGGTAAAAGATTATTTTATAATACAGGCTATCGACCAGCCATGGGCGACCCACATTTTTTAGGCTGGTATAAACACACGCAAGGACATAATGGTGTTTTGATTGATGGTCATGGTCAACCATTTAGCGATGGCGCATTTGGATGGATCCCAAGAAGTATACAAGGCGAACAAATTTCATATGCAATGGGTGATGCCTCAAATGCCTATTCGGGCATTGTGGATGGAAAAGAAATTGACCATGGCATGAAATTATTTAGAAGGCATTACCTAATGTTGCGTCCTTCCATTATTATAATTTACGATGAACTAGAAGCAGATCATGCTGCTGAGTGGAGTTGGCTATTACATAATTATAATGGGTTTACCATGGATGCTAAAACACAAACTGTTTTTGCGGAAAATGAAACTGCAAAAGCACAAGTAACTTTATTCAGCTCCAGTGATATACAATTAAATGTATCAGATCAATTTTCAGTACCCGTTGATAATTGGACCAACAAAATAAATGAAGATGGTGACACACTTAACTTTGTAAACCAATGGCATTTAAAAGCAGCATCCAAACAAAAAGCTGAAAAAATGCGCTATCTCGCTGTAATACAAATAAAGCCAGATGGCCGTTTTGAAAAAATAATCAAATCAATTGATAATGGAGATATCACTGTTGGGAATTATCATATAAAAGCAAGCATGAATATCAACGAAGCTGCACATATACAAATTAACAATATTGAAAATACTTTGAGTTTTGTTTCAAGCGGCACGCTTATGTTTGAAAAAAATAAATACATTGGAACTGATATAAAAAGTGCCAAATTGATTGAAAAGAAAGATGGAAAAATAATTTTTAAAGAAGTGTTGGACGAAATGCCCCCTGCTATGAAAAGAATGATGTCAAAAATTGAAAATAATAAATAGTTGTACAAACTATTATTGCAAATAAAAGTAAAATGAAAAAATCGCTGCAACAAAAAATTAGCACCGCCTGTGCCCTACTTGTTTTTATTATCATCGGCGGAATGCTTTCGAATAATAGTTATGCTCAAAATACAAAGCAAAAACAAAAGCCCAATTTCATTTTTATATTAATTGATGACTTAGGGTGGACCAGTAGTTCCCAATTAATGGATGGGAAAATTGCAAATTCGAAAAGCGATTATTATGAAACACCCCAAATTGAAAAATTAGCAGCAAAAGGAATACGATTTTCAAGTGGCTATGCACCATGTGCAGTATGTTGCCCTACGCGAAGAAGTATACAATTTGGACAAACTCCTGCACGCCAAGGTGATATCCTATTCCCGGAAAAATATGATCCATCAAAAAACAAGGTCACTTCCATACCCCAATTATTAAAATCAATATCTCCTTTATATCGCACCGCCCATTATGGCAAATGGGATTTACGTGCTGATATTTTTCCCGAAGATTTGGGTTATGACGAAAGTGACGGAGAACAGAGCGCGCATTGAACTTTATGACCAGACAAGCAAATTCAGGTCATCCATTTTATATGCAAGTTTCCCATTATGCAACACATGTTGACTTTCAGACAACACAAGCAAGTATCAATAAATTTAATGCAAAAACAAAAGGTGCCATTCACAATAATCCAGGATTTGCTGGCATGTTAGAAAATGTGGATGCCGCCATTGGTAAAATATTAGATAAAATTGAGCAACTTAAAATTGGCGATAATACTTATGTGATTTTAATGGCTGACAATGGATCTGTTGAATTTTTTCCACCAGTAAAAAATAAATTCGACCTCCCTTCTGCTTTTAAGACACCTACCAATAGCTACCCTTTACGAGGTGGAAAATGGACTTTGTATGAAGGCGGTATACGCGTCCCATTTATGGTGATTGGCCCGGGTATTAAAGCGGGAAGTCAAAGCAATGTTCCAGTCACAGGATGGGATATTTTACCTACCATTAGCGACTTAGCAGGAAACAAAAATTCATTGGCCGAAAATATTGATGGCACAAGTTTTAAATCAGTTCTTGAAAATGTCAACACTGAAAAATTAAATCGCAAAGATGATGAACTTATTTTTCATTACTATGGACAACCACATTCGGCCATCAGGGTGGGTGATTTTAAATTGATTAAATTTTGGAAAACAAAAAAAATAGAACTCTACAATTTGAAAGATGATATTGGCGAAATCAACGACTTATCAAAAGCAAACCCTGAAAAAGCGAAAGCGCTTGAGTCGCGATTAATGGCATATTTAGAAAGCGTACATGCTGAAATTTTATACCCACCTATGAATGCAAAACAAAAATCAAAATCAAAGGACGTGGATGATTAAGTTACTACTATTATCCAGTTTATTTTATTGCAATTACACCCTTGCTCAAACAGCGAAACTAAAACAACCCAATATCGTTTTTATTTTAGTGGATGATTTAGGCTATGGGGAATGCGGATTTAATGGAGGCAAAGAAATTTATACGCCACAAATAGACCAACTCGCAAAAAGTGGCGCAATATTAGCAAACAATTATGTACAACCCGTTTGTTCTCCTACAAGAGCTTGTTTGCTAACAGGCAGATACCCTACTCACACAGGCGTTTACAACATTATTACGCCAGGGGCAACTTGGGGGTTACCCCTAAATGAAACCACATTAGCGGATGCATTAAAAGCGAATGGATATCAAACCGCAATTACAGGTAAATGGCATTTAGGCGAATTTGAAAAAGCCTATCAACCCAATGCGCGTGGATTTGATTTGCAATATGGTCATTATTTTGGAAGCATTGACTACTTTACGCATAGTCGCAATAACCAATTGGACTGGTATCGAAATGGGATTCCCTTAAATGAAAAAGGATATAGTACTGATTTAATAACTAAGGAAGCTTGTAAAATCATTGAAACAACTGACCCTACAAAACCTTTGTTCTTATATATCCCATTTAATGGCATTCACGCACCCTACCAAGTCCCTGAAGCATACACAAAACTTTACCCGCAACTTAAAGGTAATCGTCAAAAACTAGCGGGTATGTTATCAGCAGTTGACGAAGCCATTGGAAAAATTGTAAGTACAATAGATAAAGCGGGGTTTAGGGAAAATACCTTAATTATTTTTTCAAGTGACAATGGCGCTCCACCTCCTGGGGATAATACCCCACTTCGTGATTTTAAAGCAACCGTTTACGAAGGCGGTATTAAAGCAGCGGCATTTGTAAATTGGCCGGGGCATGTTCACTCCGGAACTACCATTACCGAACCCATGCATATTATTGATTGGTATCCAACATTAATTAATTTAGCAGGAGGTAAAATAAATCAAACAACCACCGTTGATGGGAAAGATGTTTGGCCCATGATTACCCAAAATCAAAAGTCGCCGCATGATGCAATTTTAACGGTTTCAACTCGCGGTCCCGTTATTTCTGCTATTAGAATTGATAACTGGAAACTGATTTTATTAGCTGCAGATACTAGCCAGTTAAAAACCAAAGCGTTTAATAAATACGAATCAGTTGCGCTATTTAATTTATTAGATGACCCTAGCGAAACAAAAAATTTGGCATTAAAATATCCGGAAAGAGTTATTCTTATGCAAAAGCGTTTAAATGAAATGCTTAAAGATGCAGTTCCTTCCCGCGCAAAGGACGCAGCTGAAGAATTACAATAAAGTATAAATTTTAAACACGGGCGGAACCTGGCTTGTTCATCAAACCATGTAACTCACTTAAATGATTCGTGTAAACATCACGTGGTGAAATATTGTGTTTTATGCAAATAGATGCGGCTTTTCCTACCACTTCACCCATCATACCACAAGTTTTCATTACCCTAACTGGACCCAAACCAGATTTAGAAACACTAATACAGCGACCCGCCATAAATAAATTTTTTATGTTTCGGCTATACAATGTTCTATAAGGTGCCCAATAAACACCGCCATATTCATATTCCACACCTCTCGTATAATCTGCAACAAATTCGTTGCTTTCAAAACCTTCTTGGTATTCCTTTTTAGGCGTATGCAAATCAACATGCCATGAACATGGAAATGCACTATCCTCAAATTTGCGTTGTTGCTTAAAATCCTCCGCATCTAAAATAATATCCCCCATTAATCTGCGAGACTCTCTTTTACCTGCGATATAGGCAACCCAACCTAGCCGATGCTTAGGATACATTTTATCTATATTTTTTATCACATCCCAAGCGCCATACATGGCTCTAAAATTATGATCGCGAATTAGTTCAATATCATTCACTTGATCTTTGTTAAACCCACTTTCCCAATACCACATATTCGCAAAGGATTGTAAACCTTCTCTGCCAAAAGTTTTTTCCCCTTTTCGGCCAGGGAAAGGTTTATCAGATAAATTTAGTGCCCAAGGACAATGCGGAAAGGGTTGATCATTATCACCAATTTCACACTTCATGGCTAATGCACTTTTGTCTTTACATTCACAGGCCAATACATCTTCTTTTTTTTCAGTATCAAGAATATTAAAAAGATTGGTGCTGCCCATTAAGTTTTCGACCTTATATTCATAATGGGCACCAGCCTTAAATCCAATGCTAGCATCCCCAGTACAATCGGAAAATAATTTTCCTTTCAGTCGGTATTGTCGTGAAGTTAACGTGCTTTGAATCACAATTGCTTTTATAACATCTGATTCCGTTTCAACTTTTAAAACACGATGATTTAATAAAAGTGTGATATTTTTTTCTTTTTTTACTACGCTAATTTTTTGCGCATCGTCATAATAATTAGCGGCGACCCCATTAAATATTTGTCCTTCCCCTTTAATAATGGGAGGAAGAATTTCGTTTACAATATCACCAATATGAGGAAACAACTCTTTATTGGTGTGCCCTTCGGGCCATACACGCACTTCAGAACTTCCATTACCGCCAAGCACAGGTCTATCTTGTACCAATGCAACTTTTACACCATTTCTTGCAGCTGCAATAGCTGCACATGTGCCTGCCAATCCCCCACCTGAAACAATTAAATCAAAGGATCCTAACTCATCTGGGTTTTCAGGTAAGCCCAAAAGTTTCCGACGAAATTTTGTTAGTGATGCAATATCATTTGTGGGTTCAAAATTTATATCCTTGCAAAATAAAATAGCTTCACAACGACCTTCAAATCCTGTCAAATCATGTAATGCTAAACTTGCTTTACTTTTCACTTTTATCAAACCGCCATCATGCCAATGCCAGGTTGCACTTTTTGTTCCAAATGTTTCATTTAGTGCAACACCATCCACAATTAATTGAAATTTACCAGGAGCACCAGGCGCATTCCATGGCGCCACCCAATCTTTGGTACGAACCCAAACTCGATAAGTACCTGCGGAAGGAAATGAAATTTCAGTAGTTGCATCCATCACTGGAATACCTAATCCATGTGCTAATAAATAAGGAGAGCCCATTTGCTCCATTGATTGTTGGTCCAAATCCCATCCACCATGACTTGCAAATTGCTCAGCTTCAATGAATGCAAATTCTTGCGATGGAATTTTTTTTTCATTATTGGCAAGTAATGGAAATTGACTTGCTAATAAACACAAACTGGTATTTCCAATATAACCTACAAATTGTCTCCTTTTCATTTTATAATAATTTAATTGCCCTTCAATTTTCCAACCAACCAATTACTCATTTTTTCATTTTGTTCAGGATAAGTCCAATGACCTGTTTCAAGCGCTAAAAATAATTCCTTAGGGGCTGAAATTGAATTAAAACTTGCATACATAGAAGTAGGCGGGCAGGTTTCATCATTAAAACCCCAGGAATAAAAACCGGGCACTTTAATTCTTTTTGCAAAATTTACGACGTCATAATAACTGAAGGTTTTTATTTTTTCTTTCGTGTTATTGAACTCCTTATTGGTTTTATCAAAGTAATGCGGCCATCCTCCAGCACGGCCAAATAAATAACCAGTAACATCAGATAATGCAGGATAGTAAGCGCCTAAATTTTTCACTCTGCCATCTAATGCTGCTGTAACAATTGACAATGCACCGCCTTGACTTCCGCCTACTACCGCTAAATTAGACCCATCATATTGTGGCAAGCTGGTTAAAAAATCGTTAGCTCTGATGCAACCTAAATAAACGCGTTTATAAATAAAACGGTCTCGATCATCGGAGTTGTAATTTGGATAGCCATTTAAAACACCATTCGCTAAGTCAAGATAAACAGAAGGATCCATTGTTACTGGAATTCCATGAATACCAATTTGTAGTGTGATGATTCCTTTTTCAGCGTTTGCAATATCCCCCGCGTAAGCTCTTACACCAGCACCTGGCACTTGTAATAATGCAGGATACTTGCCTTCTTTTTTAGGCACACATAAAATACCATACAACCTTGTGCCTATTTTATAATTTTGCAAATTCACATGATATACATTTACATTCTCAGTGCATTTTTCAGGAAGTAAAGTCATTTTCGCATCCATCGGTACTTTGGCAAGATCCGCAATTGCTTTATTCCAAAATTGATCAAAGTCATTTGGGTTCTCCACTGTAGGTTGAATCTCCAATGGATCAAATCCAGCAGTACTTAAGTTTCTATATTCTTTATTATCCACTTCCGCTGTAGCAATACATCTTAAAAATCCTGGCACTTTCATGGTACCCGCATCCAATGTTTGCGTTCCCGTGGCAAGGGTGATGGTTTCTTTTTTTATTGGCTCCTGTCTTTCTTGCGCAATTTCATAACGCACTTTAGCCCCTTTCACTAAATTTCCATTTTTGTATACTGAAATAGTGAACTTCACATTTTCTCCTTTTTTATATAACCAATCCCCATGATCCGCAGCAACAATCACTTTTACAAAACGATCAACGGGTTGTGAAAAAATAGTATTTCCTATTATTAAGAAAAACAGCAATAATGAAATACGATTAATTTTTTTTGAAATATTCATATATGTTTATGTTTAACAACTTTTATAAAATACGGGTGGATTTTCCTCGAGTAAAGCTTCTATTTTTTTGGCAGTATTTGTAATCGAAAGCCCGCCTAAATTCGTACATCGTAAAGTGTGATGAATTTGATCACCCACAGCCTTCATGGTTTCAATCACTTCATCAAGTGGTATCAGATGCTCATAATTTGACAAGGCCATATTTGCACATGAAATAGCATTCGTTGCTGCCATAACATTACGACCAAGACAAGGCGCTTCTACCCGATTGCCAATGGGATCACAAATGATGCCTAATGAATTTTGAAGCGCGAGTGAAGCAGCCGCAATGGATTGCTCCAAACTTCCGCCATTCATTTCAGCAAGTGCTGCAGCTGCCATTCCACCCCCTGAACCAGTTTCTGCCATACAGCCACCTACCTCTGCTGCAAATGTTGCGTGCGCTGCAATAAAAACACCAATAAGCCCCGCAGATAACATTGCTTTTACAATAGCATCTTCATTTTTATTGATACAATCGGCAGTACCAAATACTACGCCTGGTAATCCACCACAGGAACCTGCAGTTGGCGCAGCAACAATAACACCCATGGAACTTTTCACCTCCATGATGGCTGAAACATACATAATGGTTTTATTAATAACGTCGCCGCCAATTAATTCATTCGCTTCAAATGATTGTTTATACTGAGGGGATTGACTACCTAAAATTCGATCATTATATTTAGTCCCTTTTAATCCTGTATCAATTGCACTTCGCATGATTTGAATAATCGCTTTCATCTTTTCCATCACCAACGCGGGGCTAATATTACCACGGATACTTTCATAATCAACCGCCAATTCCCAGAGTGCTTTATTTTTTCCTTTATTGTATTCCATCATTTCATTACAAGTAATAAATGGAACCTTTAAATTTTTTCGTGCCATAATAGGAAGCACGGGATTAATCGCTTTAATAAAAGTCACTGTAGGCATTTGCCTTATCTCATTACAAATATTTTCAGCAATGCTATTTTGCGATTTAATTTCAATGAAAGAATGAACGCCTTGATGAAAAGTGATTTCATCAAATAAGATGGTTGCCGTTAAATAATTAATGATACTGGTAGCATCGGTACAATAAATTAATGTTTCAAAATAATCACCTGCCATTGAAACTTTATTTCCATCGATATTAATTACCTCAATCATACCACCTCCGGTTGAAATGGCAACTAATGCTCTGGTTTCATTATCATTTGTCAATACTATTTGATAGGTATTGGGGTGTTTTTCAGTAAGCTCTTCAATTTTTATTTCATAATTAATGCCAGCGGTCGCTAAATATTTTTCAGAATCTTGCAAACGTTCATCATAAGCCTCCCATCCTAAAAATCCGCCAAACAAACCCATATCTGATCCTTGACTTTTATGTGTAGTTGCTAATGAGCCATTCGGATCAAAGGTGATAACAATATCTTTGATTTGTTCCTCCATCAAATCACGACAAATTCTTGCAATACGAAGTGAGGCAGCACAATGCGAACTTGAAGGCCCCCGCATCACTGGACCAATAACATCATTAAATATACTTGGGTAATTTGTCATGCTTTTTACATTAATTAAATTTACAAATAATATTTAGCATTTTATTTGTTTTTAATAGCACTCAAAAACATAGTTATTGAAGTGTATAAAATGATGATTAGTACCAACCATCTTAAGGTATCCAATGGTAATGATTTAATGACAAGTGCTGCAATTAGTACAGCCAATATTCCAGGAATGGCCATTCCTAATGCCGCTTTTTTATTGTACGCTCCTGATTTTATAAACTTATAGGAAGCTGGTGGCATTAAAAACGCACATGAGCCCATCATGATGGGAAATGCTACCTGCGGTGATAATCCTAATAAATAAACCAAGGCCATACAAGGTGCATATAAACCAACACCCGCAGTCATCATTGCGCCTAAAATAAAATTAACCACGCCTGCAATTACTAATTTCCAACCATGAATCCCGATCGCTACTCCTTCGCCATGTATCCAGTGCATTTTGTTAGCAAACATGAACCCTGCAGTAATTAATAAAGCAATACTAATGGTTAACCTTATATTTTTCTCAGAAAGTTTTCCAACTATATCAGCGCCTAGTATTGCACCCATCATCGCGGTTAAAAACATGACCACTAAAGTAACGGGTTCCACTTCAACCACTTGAATAAAAATAATTGCTTGAATTAAAACCGGCAATGTGTTTGCCACATTCATGGTGCCTGGAATTAATTTATCAGTAGTTTGTTTTGTAAACTTTAAAAGTGCAGTTTGTGGCGCAAACGCGCCAATACCCAATACGTCAAAAAAATTGACAACAAAACCAATCAGTCCGGTTTTTAGCCAACTTACATTTTCTAGTTTGTTTTTATTTTTAATGATGTCAATCGCGAATACATAAATATATAATAAGGCAAATAAAACCAATACTAACCATATGATATTAACCATTTTAAAACAATTTAAATTAAGTGTAAAGGACAAAATATTATAATTATTAAAATGGCCAAAATCAGTATGCCATTTTGAAATTATAGATTCAATCAAAAGTTACAAAAAAATACACAACACTTCAAAAAATGAAGCTTTGGGCTAATCATATAATTTTCGATTGAAAACTACTTACTTAACCTATATATAGTGAGCGCTGCCCTTTTGATCAAAAAAGGTAGTTCTTTTAAGTTAATGGTTTCGCCAGGCGCATGCGCTCCCTTTCCAGATGCACCTAAGCCATCAATACAATCAACATAGGCAGCTATGTATGAGATATCTCCTGCACCACGTGAGCCAGGATCACCTGCCATTGTTACGCCCAAACCCATATCCTTGGTTACACCACTAATCACTTCAAGTAACTTATTGTTGCCTTCCGTAGGCGCCATACTTGGTATGCCATCTGTAAATTTAATGGTGGCTTTTGTACCTGCTAAATTATTAGCTACAATGGCGCTCATTTTTTTTCTTGCATTTATCTTTTGTTCCTCAGTTAAAAAACGGAGATCGCCTGTTACTATTACCGCTGGTGAAATAATATTCGTTTTACCGATGGCTGTACCAGTGGATTTAGCTGCATCATAATTCATTTCAGAACCTCCAATAAATACGCCGGGATTAAAGGTTAAATATTTTTCTGTACTTAATTGTACCCTGAATTCATTCACAATTCTAGCTGCTTCGTAAATAGCACCATATCCGGCATTGGGTGAAAACACACCAGCACTATGTCCTGTTTTTCCTTTTACGTTTAACGACCAACCACTTGCACCACGACGTGCCGTGGCTACTGAATTTAATCCACTGGCGCCTTCAAAAGCAAGTGCAATATCAGTTTGCTTTGCTCTTTCAATAAAATCCCCCCTACTTATTTCGCGTGGATTAGCCGCATGTTCTTCATCACCTGTTAAATAAGCAATAATATCAGCGTCCTTTAATAAACCCTGTGCATGCAATGCTTGTAGGGCAATAATCATCACAACATCTCCACCTTTCATATCATTCACACCTTGTCCTGTTGCAGTAGAATCATTCAACATCGTAAATGGATTCGCAGGCATATCGGGTTCAAAGACAGTATCTAAATGACCTATGAGAAATAATTTTTTTCTTTTTGGATTATTGTTAACCACGGCTTCATTATTAAAACCTGTGGTCGCCACCAAATGGCCTGCACGGCGCAAGGAATCAGGCATAGAGATCCACTGGGTTTTAAAATTGGCTTTTTCAAATTCACGCGCAAATATTTCACCCACTTTTTTTACTCCGGCAATATTTAAGGTACCGCTATTAATATTGACTGATTCTTTTAACAAGGCAATCGCCCTTGGCATATTGGCATCTATATAGTCCATGACTTTCTGTTCCTCCTTATTTAAAGCGGCAGATGTATTCGCATTTTGGGCATATATATTTTGGTATACTCCGCTACAAATGGTTAAGATAAGTAGGGACAATAAGATTACTTTTTTCATGGGTTTCTTTTTTGTGATGTTATTTTACAACCTATATTTAAAAAGTTGGAATATGCATATGGTATTTTAAAAATAAACTTTTTTAATTTGTAAAATTATTTTGTATCATCATATCCAAACTTTTGATTCAAAGCAAAAACGGCTTCAGCAGAAAAGTCATTATTATGTATTAAAGCCAATTGCCCATCTATTAATCCTTTTTTGGTAGGTAACAGTGTTGCGTTTTTTTCATAAATAGCTTTGGCTTGCTCTTGATCAGTTACTCCGAGTTTGGCTATCGCTGCAATAACATCTTCCATTTGACGAATAACCGACAAAATTTGATTTGGAATCCATGATGTAATTGGAGTGCCTCCCGTGGCCATGGCATACTTTGTATTAGCCATAATGTACTTTTGTACGAACTGCCAATGACCGTTTCTAAAATGATAAATTTCCTCTAATATGCCTAATAAATAGCAAAGTCCAGTAACATCCTGATTGTCTAATAATTTGCCCATCAAACCTTTAGGATGCAATGTTTTCATTGAAGTTTCAAGATCTTTAAAGAAATCTTGCACACAGGTAGGTCGATATAATCTAAGATCCAATAAATATTTCGTGAGCTCATTTTCAGGGTAATAGAAAATGACGCCAGAAAAAATATCTTGCATAGGTATAATATCATCCTGTGCACCCGTTTGTCCTCTAAAGGCTTTAGGTTCATCCCATACATCCTCGTATATAACACCATCTCCAAACAAATCTGTATTCCCTTTTACACCCATAATAAAAATTCTAAAATCATTGTATCGTTGCCATCTTGAAGCCTTCCACATTTCTTTTCTTCGTTCATTCATTTGCTTCATTGTAACCCAATTTTTTTCAAGCAAGCCTGCTACTGTTCCCAATTCGTTATGAAGGGCTTGTATTGTTTGCATGACAGTACCCACTAAATTAGGGGAATACCTATTTATATCTACATGCAACATAATAAATCCAACTTCATCAGGTTGTCCTGAAAAGCGGTTACACATGGTAATATTTTCCCAATTCAAATCTCCAGCTTCATTTAATTTTTGGTAGTTTCCTAAGGAATAGGCATAATGATAATCAAGCCAGGCAAACACATTAAGCTTATCAGCAACTTTACAAAAAGGTTGCGCAATATTTGCTGGTAATAAATTTCTAGCCTTTCCATATTTGCCATCTTTTCTGTATTGCTGGAAAGATGGTTCTAATAAATAAGCAGATGCTAAAAAACTATAAGACCTAAACAAGGCTTGTAATACAAAAATGTCTTCCTCATTTTCAACTGCTGCTAAATGATTTTTAATTGCTAATGTTGGCGCAACAATACCATCTTCTTTATTTAAATAACCAAACTCAGTTTCATTCATAACAACTGGCATATTGTCTAACACCGATTGTAAATCACTATAAATACTGGGTAATTTAACCAATGGCGCTTTGATGGGCAAAAATCCATGAGTAGCACTCACATTGAAAAAACCATCTGAATAATTAGATAATATTGGCATAATAAATTGTTTAAATTAAAAGTGCAATACTACCCAATTTAAGAAAAATATTATATAATTGAATATTAAAATATTATTCAACTATTTTTTCAAAATATAATACTTGCCCTTTGGCATCAATACCCTCAATTTTAATTAAAAACCTTTTAGTAAAGTCGTTATTTGGGAAACGGATAAATTTGTCTTTTATAGGGTCATCGTAAAAAACAAAATAAGGTTCCCAATAGAGTGTCGTATTTAATTGTCTTGATTTTTCTGCTATTTTAATTGCTTCATCTGCAAAATAGTTTGCGCTGAAATAACCCCTTAACAATTTAGATTCTTTTGAGTCAAATTGAACAGGGCCATCAAAATGTTTTTTCGTATATATTACAATAGCACCGCCAGTTCCTTTCTGAATATCACCTAAAAATATGGGTCTAAAAACTTTAATATATCCAATATTATTTCTTGGTATATCTCTTACCACATCCCAGCTTACTTTGATTTCGTCTAAATATATCGATGTTGGAGAGCCTCTCCAAGAAAATGGCGTTGCATCAAACTCCATCATCGTATTAAAATTATTGCTGTAGGAAATACCAGGAATTTGAGAAATAATATAATTTCCAAGGTCATAACAATTTTGAAAAAATTGATCATCAGCAACATTTAATCTGTATGCATTGCTGCTTGAAAACAAACCGAAAGAATAAATTTTATCTAAATTATTAAGCTTGAGCTCTGGTCTGGCTGTTACTGTTACTTGTTGTAATGTAAACTTTTTTATAAGAGAGTCAAGTAAATAGGAATTTTTTATTAATTTTTTCGACTTGTCATTTACAATGAATTTTTGAATAGCAGGAGATAACTCATTTATAAAATCAAATGATGGTGTATTAAAATTAGTATCTTGGATTAGTTCAACTTTAAAGTCATTCGTTTCTTTTTTTTCTAATACCCCTTTAGCAAATACAGTATCGTAAAATATGAGTTTATTTAAAATAAAGCTGCCATCGGTATCAACAGGTGCTTGAATGAATGAAGATTTTTTATTGGGACTACCAATTACAACACTTAGTTCTTTGGGAAGTGGCACATCCTTTTTGGTTGTTTTTATAATTTTACCTCTTAATGTTAAATAACTATTTTGATTAGTATCAATAAGTGCGCTAATAGGTAATGGAGAAATTTGATTAATTTTAATAATACTATCAATTGCAATCTGATTCATGCGTGTATTATTAGTGAAGTAATTACCCAGATTATTTACAGAATGATTATTCATGCCGTTAAATAGTAATTCAGAAACAATATTTTTATTACTTGTAGGAATATCAGCATCAACAATAGAAATACTCATATTTGCATTAGGCAAATTGGTGATTTTCCATACATTCATTCCTTCCTTTCCGAAACTTAAAGTATCTAGTGAGATTATTGGTTGTAATAAATGTTTTGAGGAAAGATGATACACCCATTCTTGATGAATAACTTCATTTGAATTGTTACTAAATGAAAATAAATAGTACCCAGTTGTAAATTGCTCTTTTGGTATGCGAATTTTTAACTTTTTCTTTTCGCCAATGGTGAAGGATTTAGCATACAAAGTATCTTCTTGCCCCTTTATAGTGAAATTTAATTCATTCAAATCATTATTTTCGTTGTCAATTTGAACAATAATTTCATTTGCATCCTTTTGAATATAAATTTTTTTATTTGTGATTTCCAAAGGGCTATTATCTTTATTACTTTCATTGACAAATACATCCTTTCTTTTAATTAAAGCATTATTTAAAACCGATATCTCTTTTTGATAGAAATTAATTTTTTCCTTTTGCTCATTGATTTGATAAACTATCAAATTGACTTGACTAAATGCATAATTGTTTGGAATTTTAACTTGCCCATTAATAGAAGATAAATAGGTAAGATAGACCTGATGTTCTAGCACTTTTTTATTTTCATCTACCAAATCGACATAAATATTAGTTGATTTGTTGTCAAGAAAATAAGGATTATGGATATATATTTTAAACCAAATATTTTCATCTGGTAAATAAAGTTCTTTATCTATGTGTGCATAATATAATTTATCTATGTTTTTACTTTGCGCTTTTGCATCAATTTGAAAAATTAAGTAAAATGATAAAAAAATATAAATGACCCTCATAGAAAAATATTTTGTGTAAAATTAGCTTATTTTTTTCCTTAATATGAGAGACATCTTACAAAAAGGGTGACTAAATAGGCTGCTTGATGACACCAGGATTAAAAAATAAAGTGGAATAAATGATCAATCTTCTTTCAACTTGATCTTTGTGAATATTTGTAAATGAGGAAGTGCTAGTACAGATAAACTAATAAATAACAAGGTAAATATACCAGAAGCATCTTTACTATTTAGGGTTAAGAGCGTAATATAAACAAATCCAAACCATGCCATGATTGAAAAGGGCGCAGCTTTGATAAGTAAGTCCTTCCACCCTATGAAATTATTAGGCATATTAAAGGTGATTCTTATTTTATCAAAGGATAATAAAGAGTGCCAAAAACCAAAATAAAAGGCAAAACAAAGCCATAGCGGCATAAACAAGGCAAAAACAATAAGCGTCAACTGTTGTGTAATTAAATAGTAATAATACTTATTCTTTGAAAAGAATAATCCCTTAAAAAAGAATAAAATAGCATACACTGCAAATAATCCAATAAGAGTAATTGGATAAATTTTATTTGCTAGATGAATCCATTGCTTTTCATTAAAAGCAGAGCGTTCCATCCTCATAAAAACTTCTAACGCAAAATTAACATTCTTAGAAAGAAGAAATAAAATCCATAAAAGCCCGATAACTGAATAGGCAATTTTGTGAATAATGTTTTCTGTTTTACCCATCCAGTCAATTTCTCCAAAATGATAAGCAGTAATTAGGATAAAAATGATCAAGGCTGCGATGGGAAAGAAATACCAAACTAAAGCATAGGCAATAATATTACCTATATATTTTAATAGGAAAATTTTTTGATTGCTTTCTGACTTGCGTAAGTGGTGATCAATGTATAAATCTAAAGCCCCATGTGGAACACCAAAGAGAATTAAAACAAGTATTAAGAATGAAATTTGGGTACTATTGGTTAAAACGAAAACCCAATCTAAAAGAAATAAAAAGAATGCAAATAATATTAAGTATAACCGAAGTTTAATTTGCATGAGT
Source organism: Chitinophagia bacterium (assembly GCA_009920495.1). GTDB lineage: Bacteria > Bacteroidota > Bacteroidia > Chitinophagales > Chitinophagaceae > Sediminibacterium. Next base: position 40,395 of record RFZW01000001.1, on the reverse strand, counting down.
ATAAATTAAAAAAAAGGGGCAAGTAACCAACTTGCCCCATAAAGTTATTTTAATAAATTAAGCAGCTTTTCTACTTAAGCTATAAATAACCAAACCAAAACCAATTTTATTAACTGCATCTCCAATATTGTAAATAACATCCATGTTTAATCCAATATTAGCGAAGCTAGCATACCACTGTCCTTCAGCTGTACCGATTAAATATCCAAGAGGATAAATAGCCCATCCAACTAAAATAAACCAACCAAGTGCTTTATTTGCAGATGCTACTGCTGAACCAGCGGAAGTTGCTAATTTCTTAACATCTCCTAACCATACTTCATATACAATGTAGAAGTAAGCAATAGCACTTATAGTTCCCCATAATGTTGCTTGTGCTGGAGCAACTGCTTCTCCCCAATAACCTGTAACTAACATTACAACAGAAGCTAAAATCATTTTCCATAATAAACTTGTTGTACCACCTGCTTTTTTAGTGATTAAATAAAATTCAACACACATTAAAGGCACAGTTAATAACCAGTCTACATAACGGAAAAAAGTTGGACTATCATGCGTTTCTGCATAATATCCACGCATGTAGTAATAGTGAACAGCAGCAATAAATGTGATTAAACCTGATACAAGTACCGAAGTTCTCCACTCTTTGCTAGTGTTGTTCAATTCAAAAAAGAAAAATACAGCCGCGGCCATCATAGCCATTGTACCAACGAAGAAAGTGAAAGACACATAATCAGTCTTTGCAATTTGCACCGTGGCATCGAGAAGAAATAAATCCATATGTTTGAGTTTTGGTGAACATATTAATTCACAACACTCCACAATTCATTAAGGCTGTTTTTATGTATACGAATACACATAAAACAAAGCAATAGCAATTCAATCGTTGTAAACACAATTTAAAATTTATTTAATATTTAGGATAAATAAAATGTTAAAAAAAATTAAAAATTAATACAAAATTCAATTTTGTTAAATGAAATATTAAATAACTATAAAAATAATAAACAAAATATAACGCTACCAATCATGTAATAACGCATATAAAAGCTTTCATATCCTATTAATATGAATAACTTAGCCGATAAATTAATTCAAATATGATATTTATTGTTCTTTTTTTCTTGATTCATTGGTTTATGTCGCTGTTTTTTCATACTTTTTTTCTACACAGATTTGCTTCCCATAAAATGTATGAAACGAGCAAGAATTGGGAACGCGTATTCTATATTAGTACTTGGTTTTTTCAAGGTTCCTCCTATTTAGTCCCAAGAGCATATGGTGTTATGCATAGAATGCATCATGCGTATAGTGATACAGAAAAAGATCCCCACTCACCCCATTTTTTTAAGGATATTTATGAAATGATGAAAAGTACAGTCCTAATATATAGGTCATTCTTATCAAAAGAGGATACCCCTGAAAAAGAATTTACAAAGGACTATTTGCCTATTTGGGAAAAACTAGACAAATTTGGCCATCACATATTAACCAGGATTTCTTTCGTTCTTGGCTATGTACTGATTTATTATTTTTTTGCACCTAGTTTGTGGTGGTTCCTATTATTACCAATACATTTTTTAATGGGCCCGATTCAAGGAGCAATAGTAAATTGGTGTGGTCATAAGTATGGTTATCGAAATTTTGAAAGTACAGATCAAAGTAAAAATTCAGGTCCTTGGGGTTTATTTTTACTTGGGGAGCTATTTCAAAATAATCATCATCATGCAAAAAATGATGCCAATTTTGCAAAAAAATGGTTTGAGTTTGATCTCACCTATCAAGTAATGCGTGTTTTTAATTTTATGGGTATCATTAAATTAAATAGGATTCATTAAATTCTTACTTTTATACTAAATGAATATTGTATTATTTGATGGGATATGTAATTTATGTAACTCGACAATTTTGTTTCTAATAAAATACGATACGAATCATAATTTACATTTTGCTGCAACACAAACTGAATCAGGAAAGAAATTAATGCACCAATATAATATTTTGGATGAAGAAAAATCAGTTTTTTTTATAAAAGAGGGTATTGTATTTTCCAAATCAAATGCAGTCATTGAAATTGCAAAACAAATAACTGGATGGCCTCAACTTTTCAAATATGGCAGGCTTTTCCCAACTTTTATAAGAGATGGGCTTTACAATATAATAGCAAAAAATAGATACACATTAATGGGTCGCAGGGATAGCTGTTCTATTCCTTCCAAAGATCACTTAGAAAGGTTTTTACTTTAATTCTTATTGAAACGCATCGCAAAATGATTTATTGTTTTGATATTTGTGAAAGGAAATGTTAAAACCGAAAAAAGTAACTTCAATTTGATGAATACGAATATGACAAATCTCTTACATCAGGATGGAATTGCACTATACTATGAGAAAGCAATTCCCGAAAATAAAATAAAGCAACTATTTGATGAACTACTTTATCATATAAGTTGGGAAAATGAAAGAGTGGTCATGTTTGGAAAAGAAATTATTACTAAAAGAAAAGTTGCATTTTATAGTGATCCTTCCATTGCTTATACCTATTCTAGTAGAACTAAAATTGGTTTACCTTGGAAAGAAACACTTATTATACTAAAAAATATGGTTGAGTCAATTACGAATGAAAAATATAATGCCTGTTTATTAAATTTGTATCATAACGGCGAAGAAGCAATGGGATGGCATTGTGACAATGAAAAAGAGATTGTGACCAATAGCTCTATTGCTTCTTTAAGTATTGGCGCTTCAAGAAAATTCTCATTTAAACATAAAGTAACTAAAGAAACAATATCAATTCAACTTGAAAATGGATCCCTACTAGAAATGAAAGGCACCATTCAGGCAAACTGGTGGCATTCTCTACCTAAGTCAAAGAAAATTACGGAATCTAGAATTAATTTAACTTTTAGACAAATGCACCCCCATAGGTATTAATGAAAAATAGCAAAAATAAAATAGTAAAAAAAGGTGACCTCCCTACTAAGCTATGCCTTCATTGTAAGCGTCCTTTTACCTGGCGCAAAAAATGGGCAAGTGATTGGGAGCAGGTATTGTATTGTAGTGATGCTTGTAAAAAGCAGAAGTTTACACCTAAAATAAATTAAGCTTACCGCTTACTAATTTTATTCATTGAGATCGTTTTTTGCATGGAGCATTTAAATCTCTTCATATCGGCGCTTCTTTTCATTAAATGCTTCTGACTCACTCCGCTATTTACTCTCTTTCGCCAAAGATTAAAACTATTTCGTTTTAGTTCAGATCGCATCAATTTAATAGTTTCGGATTCAGATAAACCAAACTGAATTTCAATTGCCTCAAAAGGCGTTCGATCTTCCCAAGCCATTTCTATCACCCTATCAATATCTATTCTTTCCATGCTAGTCCTATTAAAAGTATTATGTTTTTACAAACTTGTTGAAAGCGCGCTTTAAATCCTAAAAAACTGTGTATCGAATCCTAAAAATAAAATTAAACTAATTTCACAAATATTTTATTGTAAGTTTTTGCCGATCCTCTTTCAATATATAATGTAGAGCCTTAACTTATGTTTTTATGTATTCTCATTAACAAAGCTGTTAATTAATTGTAAATACAACATTTGTAAAAACTTTTTTTACCCTTATGATGTTAAGTAAATAAATAAACAAAATATTAAATTATGAAAATGAAATTCTTATTGACGATGTTAATCGGAGGTGTTATCTCAGCATCAGCTCAAAAAACAGTTGTTGACGTTGCTGTTGGATCAAGTGCGCACACCACATTAGTAGCAGCTGTAAAAGCAGCTGATTTAGTAAGTACTTTACAAAGCGCAGGACCTTTCACGGTTTTTGCACCTACAAACGCTGCATTTGCAAAATTGCCTGCAGGAACTGTAGAAACCTTATTACAACCAGAGAACAAAGCTACTTTAGCTAAGATCTTGACATACCACGTTGTAGCTGGTAATTTAGATGCAGCTGCTGTTTTAAAGGCTATAAAAGACGGTAAAGGCAAAGTTACTTTGAAAACTGTAAGTGGCGGAACATTGACTGCTTCTATCAAAGATGGTAAGGTTATTTTAACAGATGAAAAAGGTGGAATTGCAACTGTTACTGCAACTGATTTAAAAGCAGGAAACGGTGTAATACACGTTATAGATGCTGTTGTATTGCCAAAATAGTTTTTGAAAACCTAATTATTTTAAGGGCCCTTAGTGATAAGGGCCCTTTTTTATCAAAATTTAGATTCAAGTGAAATAATTTAATGTTGAACTGATAGGCTAAATTTTACCAATCATATTAAACATAGTTGTTAAATATTTGCAAATAGCCGATTAATTAAAAATAATTTCTAGTGCGTCTTTATAAACAAATTAAATTGTTAATGAATACGAATTATTAATTCTACATTACAACAAATAAAAAGTATGTTTAAAAAGTTTACATTATCAGATACGCTTATGCTTGTATCAGCATTCCTATCCTTAATATTTTCTGAATATTTATGGTTTAAAGGTGAAAAGGAAGCGGGAATATTTATTGGTTTATGGGTACCCTCTATTTTAGGGTTTGCTGTATTATTAAAATTAATAAATAACCAAAAATGATAGAAATTATACCCTATTTCGCGGCACTGATCACCATCTTATTTGGTGTGGCATTTATTCTAGCGCTGAATAAATTTAGAGGTGAAAAGTAAAAGCTAACAATGCATTATGAATAGTTTATTACAATTTTCAGGAGATTATTTTGATAAACATTTTAATGCTAAGAGTGTAAGAAGCGTAGAATTATTAATATTACGTGTCGCTGTTTTTGCTTTTCTTTTTCACTTAATTATTATTTTTCTAGGAAATAATTTTATCTATTTCAAAAATTTACAGCACAGCTATTTAAAGGCTATATATACCCCATTTAGTTTTATCTTATTTTACGAGGTATTTCTGCTAGTCATCATAATTCCAAAATCTATATCTGAATTTATAGGAAAGCAATTTGAAGTAATTACCTTAATTACTTTAAGAAGTTTTTTTCACGATATCGCAGATTTAGATTTAAAAAATTTAATTAATATTAATAACCCAGAGTTCATTAGCTTATTATATGACTTAATAGCTTCATTGATTATGCTGAGCCTCACTATACTGTATTATAAAATATATCAAAATAATCGCAAATCAGAAATTGTTAACGAACTTAATAATTTTATTAATATTAAAAAGCTAGTATCATTAAGCATGATACTGATTTTATTTCTTTTAAGTATTAGTAGTTTTTTTGTCTGGGGAAAAGAGATGTTGGGGGCTTTAGAATTAAAACAAAATTACCCCGATCCGAATACTGTATTTTATACAGATTTCTTTTCAATCATGATTTTTGTTGATGTGTTATTACTTATAATTTCATTTATTTACCACTTTTCGTTTTTCACTATTTTCAGAAACGCCAGCTTTATTATTACTACTATTTTAATCAGAATGTCATTGACAATTGAAAAACCAATGAATTATATTATAATTTTGATTGGCTTTTTATTCTCAATAGTATCTTTCTATTTATATAGCTTAAGAAATACAACAAATAAGTCGGTAGAATAATAAAATAGTTATTCTCTAGAACTGCTGTTAGGAAATAATATTTATTTTAACGTAACAATTCTTAAAATTTACTCGACCACCATACCCACAAAATTAATATAGGTTGTCCCACCAATAAACGAAAGTAGGATATTAAAGGTGTAATGGTAATTGACCCAAGCGTAAAAGTGCCTTTTTGAATAAAATATATATGAGCTGGGATAAACGCAATCAACATGATAATAATACACTTTACAGCTAACGAGCGTGTAGCTTTAGGTATTAATAGTAGGGCTAATACTATTTCAGCTATCCCTGATAATATATTGATCTCTTTGGCCCAAGTGGACAAATAAGGTGGTATTATAGGAAAATAAAAAGAAGGCGTGGCAAAGTGATTATATCCTGCAAAAAGATAAAAGACAATCAAAAAGTAGAAGAGTATTTGTTTAATGATTTTGATTCGCATCCCTAAATGTAGATAAAATTTATCTATAAAAAAGAAAATATAATTATATTTATCTTAAAGTATAATATACAAATTGCATGAAAAATTTTATAACCATTTGTTCCATTTTCTTATTTTTTGGTTGTGATAAACGACAAAATGAAAATACACCAATCACCCCAACACCAAATGTTGTACCGTCCACCGTTACAAGTGCCAATGGTAAAGTTTGGATGGATCAAAACCTTGGCGCATCAAGGGTTGCAACAAGTAGTACCGATACAAGCGCCTATGGTGATTTATACCAATGGGGACGAGCAGCAGATCAACATCAATTAAGAAAATCAACCACAATCGCAACACAGGCAACTACTGATAATCCAGGTAACGCAAATTTTATTATGCCTGCTACGCCTCTCACTGATTGGAGAAACCCTCAAAATATAAATTTATGGCAGGGCGTAAATGGTATTAATAATCCATGTCCTACTGGTTTTCGATTACCAACAGAAGCGGAGTGGAATGCAGAATTGGCAAGTTGGACATTGAAAAATTCCGATGGCGCATATGCTTCTCCGCTAAAACTTACAGTAGCAGGAAGTCGTGAAATAATAATCAACAATACCGGCATTAGTGGTAGCTACTGGAGCAGTACAGTAAGTGGTGATGGATCTCGATACTTCAACTTTAGCAACGCGGGCGCATTCGTATTAACGCACAATAGAGTTTACGGAGGCAGTATTAGGTGCATTAAAAATTAAAACAAATACTAAAAGGATTTAATTTAAAAGTTCATCTATTAGGAAACCTGAGAAGGCATTATTTCATTGACAGCACTAATAAATCGGTGACATTTTTCTGAAACTGCCCCTTTCTCAAAATCAGTGATACGCACTTTTACAAAATTATAATGGACATTGATTTCTGGATGATGATCTTGATTAATGGCAATTTGCATTACTTTATTAGAGAATATGACCACCTCATTGTAGTTATTAAACTTAAAAGTCTTTTCTAATTTATTATTTAATTCAGTCCAATCAGTAGATGTCATAGGAATATATTCAAACTTGATCAACGCTTCTAAGGAAATGTATTCTAAGGTTTTAATATGCGTCGCCTTCAAAATGATAGGAGGCGCCACATTGGCTTGATAGGCTTCTAGCCATCTAGAAACGCAAAGACACCATTTGTCTCCCTCCACTAGCCCTTTAAAGTTAGTTGGCGGGTAATCCTTTGTTAAATCATTGCCTTTACTCTTTGAAAATTGTAAAAATTCATTAGTCACTACCGCACAAACGGTATGTGTTCCCCTATCGTTTGTACCTGTATTACAACTACCATCTCTGTATACACCCGTCATTGGGTCTGTCCCACATAAGATTAATGGTTCATTGAACACATTTAAGGCGTTATGAATTGGATGCATTGGTTGACTAAGATTTAAAATATAAACTTCGTACTCAAAAAATTAGAGTCGTCTGAAGCTACAATATCGTTAATGATTTCTTTATTTTCTTCTGTTAGCTTAGCCGCGACCAATGACCTAATTGAAAATGAACGTAAAGCATCTACCACAGATAAAGTACCCTCTGCACTGTCCTTTCGACCCGTAAAAGGAAAACTATCAGGTCCTCTTTGACACTGACAATTGATATTTACGCGACTCACTTGATTCACTAAAGGATCAATCAAACTTGCCAATTCTGCTTTATTTTGTGAGAACAAACTAACTTGTTGGCCATGTGTTGATTCAATAATATATTGAATAGGTTCTTCAATATCATCGAATGGGATAATTGGAATGATTGGACCAAACTGCTCTTCACTATATATTTTCATTTTTTTATTGACCGGAAATAAAATAGCTGGATAAAAGAATGTTTCCTTAATGGTCCCACCATTTTCATTCATTACTGCTGCTCCATGTAATTTTGCATCCTCAATTAAATCATTTAAATAGGCTGGCTTTCCCGGCTCTGGAAGTGGTGTTAAAGTGACACCTTTTTCCCAAGGCAATCCAAATTGTAATTTTGCAACCTGCTCTTTTAACAATTCAATAAATTCATTGGCAATTGATTGATGCACAAAAATTGTTTTAAGTGCCGTACACCTTTGTCCATTGAATGAAAGTGATCCCAATACCGTTTCTTTAACGGCTAAATGAATATCAGCATCTTTGGAAACAATGGCTGCATTTTTTGCATCTAATCCTAATATGGCCCTTAACCGATTTACTTTAGGATGTAATTTTTTTAATTGATTTGCCACCTTACTGGAACCGATTAGTGTTAGTACATTTATTTTTCCAGATTCCATTAATGCAGGAATAATCACATTTCCACGTCCATAGATAGTATTCACGACCCCTTTAGGAAAGCAGGATTTAAAAGCTTCAAGCATTGGATAATGTAATAATGTTCCATGTTTAGGCGCTTTAAATAATAAGGTATTCCCCATGATAATTGCAGGTATCAGGGTGGTAAATGTTTCATTCAAAGGATAATTGAACGGCCCCATACATAAAACAACTCCTAATGGTGATCTTCTGATTTGAGCCACGATACCTTGTTCTATTGTAAATCTTGACGAATCCCTGTCAATATCCTTTAGCGCTTCAATGGTCGCGTAAATATATTCAACAGTTCTATCAAATTCTTTTTCCGAGTCTCCATAGGTTTTACCAATTTCCCACATTAATAATTTTACAACGATTGCTTTTTGTTCAAGCATTTTAGTAATAAAATTTTCAACACATTTTATACGTTCCGAAACGGACATGGTTGGCCACTCCCCCCTCCCATCATTATAGGCTTTACATGCAGCATCTAAAGCTATTTTTGCTTCTTTCTCTGTACAAATGGGATATGAACCAATTTTGATTCGTTCTATTCCATTGGGAGTTTGCATACAAATCGGTGAAAAAACTTCATGGGTTGGACCATCCCATGTAATTAATTCTCCGTCAGACAGGTATGTCTTTTGATCAATTAGTGCTGGTAATACAAATGTCTCTGGTATTGTGTTCTTTTCTATTATTAAATGATCCAATTTTTCTTGAAATGTCATACTTGTTCTTTTATTATAATTTTATAACAAATAATGAAGACTATTGTTGTATGCTAAAATATTTTCTGGACATCCATGGGGTTAGTTGCTATTTGTTTTACCCCGGCAAAATAAAAATGAAAATATGTTTAACAAAAATGCATTTACATTAGTGATTGGAGACATTTTTCCCAAAATTTAAAAAAGGAAGGGTAATAACCAGTAACAGACGGGAACATCCAATCCCGTTGATCTTTAATACCGGGATAATATTCAAATGCTGGATGTTCTTTTGAAATGATTAGTTCGTTTATTTCAAAATCACTTCCCTTATATAGTGCTAAAATTTCTGATACTTCTCCAACAAACACTTGTATGTCAGGAATATTTTTAGAAAGCGCAAGTACGAAATTTAACACTTTTTCACTCACTGGATTCGCATTAAAATGAGATGGCTCTAAAAGCAATACCCTGTTTACATTTTCATTTGCACGCCAATTGGGATCTAAATTATAGGCGTTGTATAGAAGGGTGGGTTTAGATAAATCTAGTACAGGGCTTTTTGTATTTGGTAAAATTGTATTTAACTGTATTGAAGTGGTTAATGTTAAAGAATCAGGTACTTTTATGCTAGCAATTTGCTCATAAGTATTATCTAAAAAAGTATCAGTTTGATTTGTATTGGTGTACTTATTAATATTTTCTTGATTACAATAATATTTTTTTGAAGAAAATGATGCAGCCACCCATTGCCAACTGCAATTATTACTTGCTATATCGCCATCCAACAAATGATAGTATAGCCATTTAGCAGGCATTTTCCAATGCGCTTTACCAATATTACAGGCAATAGATGCCACATACATCCTTATATGGTTATGCAAATATCCTGCTTGGTATAGATGATTAATATGTTCATCAATTACTTGAATCCCCGTATCACAGGTTAATAAAGAATTTAACATTTCATGATGAGTAAACCCTGGTTGTGCCTGTTTTAAATCATCCCATATATTTTCTTTTTTAACCTGCCATATCCTTTGATAATATTCACGCCAAGCTAGTTCCTGAATTAATTTCTCACTTTGTAAAAAAGTAAAACCATTTTTTAAAACAGCATCCATTAACTGCTTGGTAGATATTACTCCCCTTGAAATATATGGGGACAAATAAGTAATATCCCCATTTAAGAAATTTCTTGTTTTTGAATATTTCTCAGGATGGATTGCATTTATTTTAGACAGAATTGATTCGTAATCCGTTGGAAACAAATGGTTATACTTTTGCATAAGGCAGTCGCGCTAAACTTTTAGATAAATGATAGCTATCAAGCCCCGAACAGGTGATCGTTCCCGCTTTTTCAATATCCAAGAATCCATCTTCCTGCATACAACCCTCGGGGAAAAATATATTTTTAATTTCGCCGATAATCATGATAGTATTGTTAATGGTTAAATCAATTCGTTGTTTAAAATCAAGTTCAAGTTGTACATTACTTTCTTTTACGAATGGCGCCTTGCAATTAGCTTTATATTCGGTACTTAAACCTGTAGCATCAAATTCGGATACCTCTTTAGCATACCTTGCTGAACTTTGATGTGCTTGCTTATAAATAGACGCGTTCAAATGATTAATAGTATAAGAGCCAGTTTCCAAGATATTCGCTAAAGTGTGTCGTTCAACAGAATCTGGTCGCATGATGAAACTAATTAATGGAGGATTAGCACCAATATGCACTATAGAGCTAAAAATTGCCAAATTAGTTTGTCCAATTTTATCAACGGTACCAATAAGACAAACATTTTTAAAGCCTCCGACACTATTGATTAAGTGTGCCCTTTTCCGTTGCTCCATCTGTAGTAAATCGCTTGCTGTTATTTGTACTTTCATAGTTAAATTTGATTATCTAATTCTATTAAAAAATTTTTAGCATTGTCTAAATGCGTCTTTTGTTTATCCGTGCTCATTTTATCAAAAGTGTGTACTAGCATCCCAATTCTTGGATTACTTAAGAAAAAGGTTCTATGTTCATGCATAAATCGCCAAAATAAACCATCCCAAATGGGTTGCCATTCTCCTTTTTCATAGTCACTCATTTTCATTAAATAATTGCTACCACTGATATATGGCTTAGTGGTCATTAATCCGCCATCTGCAAACTGTGTCATGCCATATACATTTGGAACCATTACCCAGTCATATGCATCAATAAACATTTCCATAAACCACATATATACTTCATTGGGATCAAACTCGCATAAAAGCATAAAATTACCCAGTACCATAAGCCTTTCAATATGATGGCAATATCCAGTGGCTAAAACTTTTTTTATGGTAATATCAATAGGTGTAATACCCGTTGTCCCCTTCCAAAAACTTGTCGGGATTTTTCTTGTAAACTTCCAGTAATTGGTAGTCCTCTGTTTTGAACCTTCCCGCTCATACACAATTCTGATAAATTCACGCCACCCAATTATCTGTCTAACGAACCCTTCTAAAGAATTTAATGGAACATTATTTTTATTTGAAAATGTTATTGCTTGATCTATGATTTGCTGAGGACTTATTAAACCTACATTCAGCATTGGACTCAGCACAGAATGGTGTAAAACATATTCTTTAGCAACAATGGCATCTTCATATATTCCAAATTTTTCAAATCGGTCTTGTAAAAATTCTTCAAGCCATTTTTCAGTGTTATCAAAATTGATAGCAAATAAATGATGTTCGTTCACTGAACCGTAATTGTTCGGATAATTTTTCTGAATATAGCTTTCAGCTTCGCTTATATATTTATTTGGCGGAGCCGATGGTAATTTAGGTGCAGCTTCTTTTTTAGGGAATTTAGATCTATTATCTGCATCGTAAGTCCATTTTCCACCCAAAGGCTTACCGTCTTTTTCTAATAAAATATTTCTTGATTTTCTTTGCCAGGTATAAAAATCGGTATGAAAGTAGGTTTTCTTTTTTGAAAAAAAATCAGCTATCTGATTAATGGTATTTAAAAAATTAGGGCTATCATAGATGGTTAGTTCAATTCCATATTTTTTACAGCTTGATTTAATTTTTTCTAATAACCAATTGTCAACTGGATCTACTATATGAATTTGTTTGACTTTATTAGCATGTAGCTTTTCAATAAGTAACGCGATCCTATTTCGAGTTTCTATTGATTCAATATAATGTACTATTACTCCCTGCTTGATTAAGAACTGCTCATAAAACTTCATACTCGCCCTATGCAGGACTAATTTTTCCTTGTGAAATTGGTATTGATTAAAAAAATGCCATTCCTCCACCAAATAGACGGGTATATTGTTGTGTATAGCAGGATTTTCCTTATATAATTGGTTGGGGAATATTATTGAAACTTGTAATGACATTTAGTGACTTTTAGTCTAACTAATTAACAATTTCAGATTCAAATTGTTTTCAATATATAGATTTTATCTTGTCCAAGATTGAATAAAACACCACCAGGCTAAGAAAATTATCAATAAAATTAATGCGTTTATTACTAAACATTAGTTTATTACCATGGTCAAAATAATGTTGACTATCTCATTTTAGATAGCTTAAAATTTGGAAATAAGGAAGATGTTGTGCGGACATATTCTTGATAGCTCTCTAAATGACCCCATTTCTCCATCCCTGAAATTTCTAAAATTCGAACACCGCTTACATAAACCAATAGCATATATGTAAAAAGAGGAGAAATTAAAGTAAAATACTGCCAACTTGATAAGGAGGAAAAAGACATGATTGAAATGCCCAACCATAATATAATTTCACCAAAATAGTTTGGATGTCTTGAATAATACCAAAGACCATAATAAAGCCAGAAATAAAAACGAACATCCCAAAATAAAAAATCCCATTTTGTATTACCCCATCTTTACTTGCAATTGCTGTTAAGGCGCACATGGAACATAAAGAAACCCACATCCCTTGCAGTGTCCATGTCATGAAGAATCTTGTTGGTGAAGGTTTAATAAATTTAAACCTTTTATCTTCCCCACTTTTATGAATTCTTGTAAATAAAAAGCTTCCTAAACGAATTGCCCATAGGATGATGAAAGAAGCTAAAAGCATGCTACCTAAATTAACATGGGTTGTAGAATAAATTTGAATACTTATATAACTTACAATGGAAATGTAGGTGACACTTCCTGTTAGGTCATAAAACTTTTCTGTTTGAAATATAAAAGCCGGAATAAACATAAACCATTGTATAACAAAGGCGATCAATACAGCTTGCTGAATCACCTGTAGTCCAGTTAATAACGCAATACAATATGCAATGGCAAAAGCGATGAGTGAGAATAATAAATTAAGTAGCGCTTGCTTCATGATATTAAACTATTTCTAAATAGTATTTTTTAATGAGTATAGAATATTTCTATTAAGAAATTTTATAAATTATAAATAAAATCAGATAAACAGCTAAATAGATTTGGTAGTAATTTCTTGTTTTGAGGTAATTTTTATTATCGGGATACATATTTGTGAATAAACCGACAATCTCTTTTTTGAAAAGAGGTTTAATATTTATTTTCCAATCATCAGTTTGGTAAACAATTTTTCTAAACTTACTCCTAAAATAAGTGCTGGGAATACTCCAAATCATTAAAATGAGAAATAGTATTTGCTTATCTGTCATATATAAAGGTATAAATGTTTACTTGAATTATTTTGTTTCAAATGCTTGTATTAGGAAAATAATTAGTCTAAGTTTTTGATTTTCAACATGTTGAATATCTAGTATGCCGAAATTAACCAAATTTGAACAAATTAGGCTTGTATTCATAAGAAAAGGGAAGCTAGATGATCATTATGTTATGTGTAACTCTGATTCAAGATAAAATTTTTTAGCACCAAAATGATACTTATTTTTAATTTCAAATTGAAAAAATATCCACATGAAAAAACTACTATGCATTGCATTAATGATTTCTTCTTTTTTTGCTTGTAATGACAAACAAAATGAATCCAAGGTTGATGAGTCAATATCAACTGTAGCGAGAATTGACGACAATTATTCTCAAAAAGTTAAAAAACATATCCTAGAAGATTACACACATAATGATTATGCGAAATTTGATGAAATAGTATCTGATTCGGCTAAAGTTTATTTCAATTCTACTATGCCTATGAGCAAATCACAATGGAAAGAATTGGCACAATTACATCATATTTATTTTGACAGTATTAATTGGGATAAGAATGATTTATATGTAAAAACAGACTCTATCATAAAGGATGAAAAACATGAAAATAACATTGTTAAAGCTGGAAATATATATACTGTAGTTTGGTTTACTTGGAATGGTATTGGCAAGACAACACATACTAAAGTTGCTAATCCTGGTCATATTATATTTAAATGGGAAAATGACAAAATTTCCGTTGCAAGATTTTCTTTTGATCCTACTGCTTTAAAAGAAGAAATAGCAGCTTCTCAAAAAAAATAAATAGTACGATTTAAAATTTTGTAAAACAAAAAAATAGAACCATGAAAAAAATGTTATTCTTAAGTTTAATGTTATTAATATCAACTTGCATCTTTTCGCAAACTGTCAAAAAAGGTAGTTTATTAGGACTACACAAAGGCACTGTAACCTTAAGCCCTAATGTGACTATGGCACAGTTTAAAGATTATTATTTTAATGTGTATGGTGCAGAATTTACCAAACTTTTTAAAGTGAAAATGTTAGAAGTTGCAGGTATAAGAGGTGTGGATGCAAAAAAAAATGATAATGAAATGGCTGTACTATATATTTTCGAGCCAAAAGCAAGGGATAACTTCTTCGATGCTGATGGCAAATTAAATAAACTAGGAACCGACTTGTTTGCTAAACTGAAAACCTATTCTGATGAAGCAAATAAACTGGGAAAAATTTCATCTTCCTATACAGATTGGGAAATTCAATAAATCTTTTAAGTTTGAAAAATACAATTGAGCCTTCTAGCAATAGAAGGCTCTTTTTTTATTGAATAGTTAAGCGAATTTAGGCACAGAATGAAGAAAAAATAACAAAGGACCCAGGATTTAAAGTTAGTATATGATTTTAAGAAAACTCCACTTTTTTGTCTACTTTAGGCTGGCGATTTACAGCTTAATAATTTTCGTATTAGGTGCCCACAATCATTAACGACATATCAACTAGGAAGTTTAGGGTTTGTAACCAATAAATCCTTTGAAAAGTCATTGCATGAACTAATTGAATTCAAACACGTTAAACCATTTCCACTGATGGATGGCGGCCCAGTTGATAGAGACCACCTCTTTGTATTGCACAAGCGACCCGATCTAATTGAGGGGGGCGAAAAAATACCCAATGGTTTTTATTTGGGTGGTAATATGGACCAAGTGATCGAAGCAATCAACACTAAGAGTGCCAATAAACAAGAAATTCAACTTTTTATTGGCTATTGCGGATGGGATGTGGGAGAATTGGAAGCGGAGATGGAAGAGGGAAGTTGGACATTCAGTTATTGAACAAAACCGAAATCGACCGGTTTTCTTCGATATAAGTGGGTATTTTCGGCACCAAAAGGTTTATGATAGGTTGTAATTAAAGGCGATGTTATATCTTTAGACAACCCATAAAGGATTAATAAAAAACTTATGAAAAATAAAAGATACATTTTATCCTGCATGATTATTTTGTTAACAGTAGTATTCTATTTTACTGTTGAAGCACAACAAAAAAATGTCATTCATCGAACTAAATTTTCTGGTGAATGGAAAACCAAAGAGCCGATAAGTATAGGCGGAAATATTTTTTGCTCCTATCTAGAAGGTGATCGTATGAATTCAAAAACAATGAAAATAGCGGAGGATGCAGATTTTCTAACTATAGAAAATCCAAACTCGGATACAGGCGCAACATCAACTTTAAGCTGGGAGAAGCTGATCATCAATGGTAAAGAAAGTCAAATTAATCATGGCCAGGGAAACAGAAAGAAGTTTACTTTAAAGTTATCTGCTGATGGAGAAACTATGACAATTCAATCAATTGTATACTTTATGAATGGCACTCCTTACAATCCAAATGTTCAGGAACAAGCATATACTAACGTTACAGAGGTTTGGAAGTTGAGTAATGACGGCAAGTCAATTACTATTCAATCCATTGCAAAATCAAATATATGGGAAGGCGAGCGCTCCTGGAAGACCGTATTTGATAAAACCAACTAGTAATAAAAAATCATCAAAATGATTAAATATTTCAAGAATAATCGAGCTCTATATTTAGCTATAGGTTTTACTTTAGTTTTTTCCTTGTATATCACATACATTTTAGCTCCATTTGGTAGTTGCTTCAAAATTGATACAGGAGCAAGTTCATTAGGTCTTTCTTTCTCTTACTCTTTAGAAATGGTTCGAAAATTCTTTGAATCAAGGACTCAGGAGCAGCTTCTATGTTATAGAGAATTTCTTCAAATTTGGGACGCAATTTTTGCATTTGTTTATACTTTGATGTACGCATCTTGGATTATGTACTTTTTTAATAACAGGCGTCTATTATTGATTATTCCTATTTTATGTATGATTGCCGATTGGGCAGAGAATTACGTTGAATTAGTTATGCTAAAAACCTATTTAAATTCAGGTCCAATATCAGAAACATTAGTTTCGATAGGATCTGTAACCAACTCTTTTAAATTTATATTATCAAGTATTACTTATCTGATAATCCTAATAGGAATAATAATTAAATTAAAAAAAGTTCTAACAAAACCTAAACTGCATTAAAGCAACAAAGGACCCACGATTTAACGGGATGGCGTTGATTTGTAATGGGTTATGTTTTCACAAAACCGAAAACAACCGATTTGGACCGATTTGATGGGGTGTTTTCCTCACACAAGGATAGGTAATAATTATAGCTTCGTTGCGATCATTCTTATCACATCTGCTTGACCTTCATGATACTTACCTTCACTCAATTGAATTTGCACATACTCCAAATAATCAATGCTTAAATCTTTGAAATCTTCTGAAAGAATTTCCTTGGTATTAAGCATATCAATGTCCTTTGGACCTCCAGAATTATTTTTTAATTGATCAGGACAAAATGTTTCTAAAATAACTTTCCCGCCAGATTTTAACCATTGGATTATATTCTTGTATAATTCCTTTCTTATGGGTGTAGGCAAATGCGTATAAATAATAGCAACAGCATCTGCGCTTGCTGCTGGATACACAGCCAGGGCAGCATCTTGTAGCTGAAAACTAATTTTTACATCATACTTTAAAGCCAAACCATCGGCCTTTACTTTTCCAGCTTCACTTAAATCAAATGCTTGTACATTTCATCCTTGTCTTGCTGCATGTACCGCATTACGGCCTTCTCCATCACAAGGTAAAATAATAGTACCTGGTTTTAATTTACCTAATTCCTCAGCAAAATATATATTAGGTGCTATTCCATACACAAATTCGGTTTCACTGTATCTATCGTTCCAAAATGAATTCATAATTATTTATTATTTCGATTCTATGGTATATAAAATAAATTATATCATACACCAACTATGACACAATATACTTATTTAATAATTGAACCAATGAGTTGGCTTGTTGAACACCAGGCTGTCTCCATTTAATTTCTCCCTTTGAAAAAATTGCAAGCGTTGGTACACTAGATACATTTAACTCTGATGCTAGTTTTTGATTTTTATCTACATCAATTTTTATAATACGAACATTACCCCCTAACTTATCTCTAACTTGTTCCAAAATGGGAGGCATCATTTTACAGGGGCCACACCACTCAGCAAAAAAATCAACTAAGACAGGTAAATCACCATTAATGATTGTTGCAAATGTTTCAGGACTGGACATGTTATTTATTTTATTTCGGTAAAATCAATATGTTTAACATCTTCCACCAATATCTCTTTAGACTTATGAGTTGGCGTATAAGCGCATCCGTTGTATCCACAACCAATTTTATACTTTGCACCTATAATTGCATATATAGCCAAGAATAAGCCAAATATACCTGACATGTAATCATTTTGTATGTATCCTGTATAACACATAGCTATACTCAGCAGTAATCTAAATGTTAGTGTATAATCAATTTTAGAAAGTAAATTTCTCATTTTTAGTATTTTTTCAAAATTAAACCAATGAAAACTGCCTGTTTGTGACAATTATTACATTCCTTCAAATAGCGTATATTCACAGTAGAATTTAACTTTATATGTTATCAAAAGAAAAGCTTACAAAACTATTCCCTGATTGGGAGGACGGCTTATACGATGCCATACTCAATGAAGCAGAATTGAAAGAAGTAAAAGCAGGTACTACTTTATTAAAAATGGGTCAGAATATCAAATCTGCCATGTTGGTGGTAGAAGGAACCATTAAACTTTATCAGGAAGACGAAACCGGTGGTGAATATTTTATGTACCATTTAAATCCAGGTGAAGCATGTGCTGTCACTTTGGTATGCAACTATCATCATGAGCAAAGCCAGGTATTAGCTAAGGCGGTGACTGATATATGCATTTAAAAATATGGATGAGCGTTTAGAATTTTATATTCTAAAATATGTGAAACAATTTGGTGCCATTGTGAATTTAACCCATCAGGATATTGCCAATGACTTAAACACCTCAAGAGAAGTAATTAGTCGCCTATTAAAGAAAATGGAGCATAACGGCTGGATTATTATGAACCGAAACTCTTTTGACTGGATCAAAAAATAATACATTGTAGTGTGATATATGTCACCCAATTAAGTATTGGGTTAATGTACTTTTGTACAAGAAAAATATATCAAAATGCAAAATATAATTAAATCCATTAAGGAAAAAAAGGGCACTTTATTAGACGTTAGAAGCCCTATGGAATTTGAAGAAAACCACATCCCCGGTGCGATCAATATCCCTTTAGATATTATTGAATCCAATATGAAGCAAATCTCTGCAATGCAAAAGCCAATTGTTGTCTATTGCTTAAGTGGAGGCCGTAGCTCAATGGCTACTGGCATCTTGCAACAAAATGGTATACAAGACATTTATAATGGAGGCGGAATTTTTAGCCTAAATAACATCATAAACAATAATTAATATGTTCCCCTTTTTCAAAAAACTATTTGGCCCTGGAACTGATTTTAAAGAACTCAAAGAGGCAGGTGCTATTATTTTGGACGTTCGTTCTCCTCAAGAATTTGATAGAGGTAATATTAAGGGATCCAAAAATATTCCTGTAAATAATGTTCAACGAGAAATAAGTAATATTAAAAAGTGGAATAAACCTGTAATTACAGTTTGTCAAAGTGGTGCTAGAAGCGGTATGGCTAAATCAGTACTAAAAGCTGCAGGTATCGAAGTGTATAATGGAGGTTCTTGGTTTGGACTTCAATCAAAACTTAGATAACTATGACTTTATTTTTTCAAAAGTATAAACGAGATTTAATAGGTATTACCCTTGGAGCGGTAGCTGGTTTCTTATATTGGAAATTTGTAGGTTGTTCTAGTGGTACCTGCATGATTACTTCTAAGCCAATTAACAGTACCTTGTATGGTGCAGTAATGGGCTTTTTAGTTGCAAAGCAATTAGAATTATTATAGCCATTGCATTTGCAATGCTTTATATTACTAAAACCATAGAAGGTACAGCAGGTATTGTTTTACTCGTAGTAGGTGGTGTTTTTTTATTAACGAGTATTGTTAGTTTTTGTCCTTTGTACACTATTTTAGGTTTGAACAGTAATTCAAAAAAGTAGCAAAATTTTAGTTGAAAATAGCTAAATAAAAAAGGAGCCATAATTACGATGGCTCCTTTTTTATTACTTAATCTAAGTTTAAGAAACTAAAGCTAACTCAGTACTTGCGGCCTTCCATAATTGATACCCACCCGATAGGTTTTGTACTTGCTCATAGCCATTCTGTAAAAGTATTCGTTGTGCTAAGTACCCTCTAAGTCCTGCCTCGCAATAAATATAAATTCTTTTATTTTTTGAAATCTCTCCTAATCTATCTCTAATCTCATCAATAGGAATATTGATTGCATTGGGTATTTTTCCATTTTCAAATTCAGCTGCAGTTCTTACATCAATTAATAAATCGTCAGGGCTTATAGTAGGTAGCTCATTCCAATAAAAAATACGGAGCCTATCTAATATAATATTTTCAGCTACAAAACCAGCCATATTTACAGGGTCTTTTGCTGAAGAATAAGGAGGTGCATAAGCATGTTCAAATTCAACCATTTCATCAATGGTGCCTTTTCTTTTAATAATAGACGATAAAATGTCTATCCTTTTATCTACTCCATCATAACCTGCAATTTGAGCACTCAATAACTGACCTGTTTTTATCGAAAATGCAATTTGGATACTCATTTGTTTTGAACCAGGATAATAACTAGCATGAGATCCATTATGTGTTGTGGAAACCTTATGCTCGATATGGGCAGTGGTTAAATGTTTAGCCGCTGTTCCAGCAGTAGCAATGGTCATATCAAACACTTTTACAATAGCTGTATTAATTGAACCATGATAGCTTTGTACATTTCCTAGCACTATATTATTAGCACAAATGCGACCTTGTTTATTGGCAGGACCTGCTAAATAAGTAATTAAGGCTTGATTCGTAATTGGGTTAGTGAATTCAATCGCATCACCAACTGCATATATATCAGGGTTAGAGGTTTGTAAGAATTCATTTACCCATATACCTCTAGTTTCTCCTATTTTAAGACCTGCCCCTACTGCTAATTTTGTATCTGGCTTTACTCCAATAGATAATATCACAACATCCGCATCTATGGATTCCCCAGATTTTAAATTGACTTTTAATTGGTTACCTACTTTCTCAAATCCTGTAACTGCTGTATTTAAACTTAGATCTACTCCTTTACTGCGGATATGCTGTTGAACAATGGCTGCAATAGGAAAATCTAATGGCGCTAATATTTGATTACCCATTTCGATGATACTCACTTCCATTCCTAATTCTTGCAAATTTTCGGCCATTTCTAATCCAATAAAACCAGCACCAATCACCACTGCTTTTTTAATTGCTCTATTACTAACATAGGACTTAATGTAATCCGTATCATTCACATTTCTTAATGTGAATATCCCTTCACTCATTATTCCAGATAAAGGCGGCCTCATAGGTTCAGCACCAGGAGACAAAACCAATTTATCATAAGTTTCACTGTAAAGTTCTCCTGTTTTCTGATTTCTTGCATTAATGATTTTAGTTGCAGCATTCACTTCTAATACCTCGGTTTGAATTCGAACATCAATCTTAAATCTTTGATTAAAAGAGGCCGCAGTTTGTACAAATAATTTATTTCTATCTGTAATTACATTTCCAATATAATAGGGCAAACCACAATTGGCATAAGAAATATACTCGCCCTTTTCAAATAGTACGATTTCAGCATGCTCATCCAAGCGTCTTAACCTTGCTGCAGTGCTTGCTCCACCTGCCACTGCGCCAACTATTATGTATTTCATTTTAATATTTTAGACCACAAAGTTCAATCAATAATAAAATCTTAATTGTGACATAAATCACGCTACACTAGTTATGATATTAATTGGATTTTAAATTATCAATTGTGATATATATCACTACTATTGGCAAAGGCAGTAAGTACATTTACTGAAACAAGATAACATGGCAAATATTGTTGTATTAGGCGCAGGCGTTGCTGGTCATACGGCTGCGGCATACCTTCAAAAAGGACTCAATAAAAACGAGCATAAGATAAAAGTGATCTCTCCTACTCCAAACTATCAATGGATTCCATCCAATATTTGGGTGGGTGTTGGTAGAATGACCCCTGAAGAAATTAAATTTGATTTAAGACCATTGTATAAAAAATGGGGGATTGAATTTATTCAAGCGAAGGCGCAAAGTTTTTACCCTGAAGGTGATGAGCATATGAATACAGGATTTGTTGAAGTAGAATATACCAACGAAGAAAATAAAGGTGAAAAAATAAAAGTAGCTTACGATTATTTAATTAATGCTACGGGACCAAAATTAAACTTTGAAGCAACAGAAGGTCTAGTTCCTGGAAATGGGAATATTGCATCGGTATGTACTTTTGGTCATGCCAGTCATGCATGGGAACTATTTCAAGAAAAATTGGACAAAATGAAAAATGGCGAAAAACAAATTTTTGTCATTGGAACAGGCTATCCCACTGCAACCTGCCAAGGTGCCGCCTTTGAGTATATTTTAAATGTTGATTTTGAAATTAAAAGAAGAGGATTAGAAAAGCAAGCCCAAGTAATTTGGATTACGAATGAATATGAATTAGGTGACTTTGGAATGGGTGGCGCCTTTATTCCAAAAGGTGGATTTATTTCAAATACTAAGTTGTTTGCAGAATCATATTTTGTTGAAAGAAACATTACCTGGATTAAAAGAGCAGGTGTGAAAAAATTAGACGATCATACAATTTATTACGAAAATTTAGATGGGGAATATTTAGAACAGCCCTATGATTTCGCGATGCTCATACCAGGTTTTGCAGGACATGGATTTAAAGCCTATGATAAAACAGGTAAAGACATTTCAGATAAATTATTTGCACTAAGTGGACTTATGAAAGTAGATGCAGACTATACCCCAAAACCATTTGAACAATGGACTATTAAAGATTGGCCTGAAACTTATCAAAATCCAAGTTATCCTAACATCTTTGCACCCGGTATTGCATTTGCACCTCCCCACTCTATTTCTAAACCCATGACAAGTAAAAATGGTACACCCATTTTTGCATCAGCCCCAAGAACTGGTATGCCTTCAGGAATTATGGGCAAGGTAACAGCAGACAATATCATAAACTGGATAAAAACTGGCAATGCCACAATGATTCACAAGGCATCAATGGGACGTATGGGTGCAGCTTGTATTGTATCAGCTGGATATGGCATGCGAAAAGGAACTGCGGCTACCATGACTGTGAGCCCTGTAGTACCCGATTGGGAAAAATTTCCTCAGTGGGGAAGAGATATTAAAACCACCATGGGCGAACCAGGATTGGCAGGACATTGGTTAAAGTGGTTAATGCATTATATGTTCTTATACAAAGCAAAAGGTTTGCCATTTTGGTGGATGATTCCTGAATAAAAATAAAAAAAACATAATGGAAAACAGACTCATTATAACAAAATACTCCGAGCAGTATTATCCTCCTACCCCTAATAATTTTACATTGTTTTTAAGGAGATCTATATTCTTTCAATTAATTCGTTTTTTTATACTGAACTATAAAATAATGAAGATTGTAATTAAAGGGCATTCGTAAGAAAATAGAAAACCTCACGTAAAAACAAAAAAGGACCCACTATTTAACGGGATTGCCAGCTTCACTTCGTTCGCTGTCATCCTCCAAGGTCGCCTTACCCAAAGCCTTTCAAACACAAATCTTCGATTTGCGTTTGTCTTTTTTAACGCTCCTCCGCTCAATCAAGCAAGCTTGTTTCGCGGCTTCACATTAAAAAAGCCTCTCAACTTGCGTTGAGAGGCTTTGTAGCGAGATCGGGATTTGAACCCGGGACCTCAGGATTATGAAGATTTTTCAAGTAAATGAAAGTGTTGATTTTTAATAGGTTATTTTTTTACAAAACCGAAATCAACCGATTTGGACCGAATTCAGGGGGCGTTTTCCTCACGCAGAGGAATTTCATCATTTTATCAAGTTTAGAAATTCATTCTTATAACTCCAAACTTTAAAATAAAATAATAAACCCTTGGGGGCAATTAGAATTTTATTTTTTTATGGTATAAGTAAAAGTCTTTGAAGCATCTTCATTGTGCTCTGAGTTTTTCATGAAGTATGATCTTATATATTCCACTTTCACATCCTCAGGATGAACTGTAATATGTAAAAATCCAGAATTTGGAAGTATTTCTCCAATTGTATAAGCTTCTTTATTAAAAGCCGTATGAGTATCATCTGCCGGATTAGGTACAGATTGATAAATAACACCATCTAGTTCTTGTTTTGCAAAAAGGTGGTCATGCCCCTGAAAAAATATGGATACTTTGTTATTTATAAATAGTTGGTGGATGGGCATATCCCATCCGCTTCGATAGCTGTCAAACTGCCATTGCCCATTTTGTCCAAAACCTCCCCACTCATAATATTTTGCTCTTTCTACACCTCCACGTCCTGTACCATTAACATGGTGTGCAAAAACAAATTTGAATTTTGATTTTGAATTTTCCAAGGTTTTTTTAAGCCATTCATATTGTTTTATACCAAGTGTGATGCTCCAGGGATCTTTCTTTCCCTTGTTCCCTTCAATATTGGGCTGGTTGTCTACTGCTACATCTGAATGCCAATATGGGTCTATCACTACAAACAAAGCATTACCCCACTCAAATGCATAATAATCTTTTAGTAATCCAATAAATGGAACTGTATCATTATCGCCACTATAAAATTGATTTGGTGCAGGTAATGGAAAAAACTTTTTTCTAGCAAGCCCAGCTTGTATAGCAGCGTTATCTGGTGTACCATTCAATAAATATTTGGCAGCCTGTTCATGGTTACCGTTAACTAAGTAAAGTGGTGGATTTGTCCCTGGATTACCTAGATAATAACGTTGTGTTTTATAAATAGGTTCTACATTTTCACGTGTGGCTGAATTACTTGCTACCAGTCTATCTATGTTAAAGTCATCTCCAAGCATAAAATAGAAATCAGGTTTATATTCAGTAACATGTTCTATTGTTTGTTGATATAAATTTGAATTAAACATTTTACCTACTCTTTCTGGATGTGAATCTCCTTGTATTCCAAAAGAGAATGATGTAGTTGGATTTTTTTGAGTTGCAAACCAAGATTCAGATGTTACAGTAAATTTACTCTCACCTGCTAGGCGATAGTTTAATCTGTAATAATACAATGAATTTGGTTTTAATTGATTAATAATGATTTCAAGTGGTTCACTATTTGTAGTTTTAAACATACTAGTTTTATAATTGTATTTACCACTTTCTATTGCATATTCAATGAACCCTTCAGCATCTTTTTCAAGAATTACACTTGCAGTGACTGAATTATTTGTAGGGGAGCCAATAATCATGTTTCCAATAGGTATTGCTAATTCACTCATTTTGTTCCCAAAGTTTTTTGATCCTTTTTGATTTTGTTTTTTTTGTTCAAATTTTTTCCCCTTTTGAGAGAAGCTTGTTGTAGAAACTATAATCAATAAAGATGTACAAAAGAAAAAAGGTATAAGTTTTTTTGGCTGCATAATAAATTATTTTAATAATTGGTTTCTGAAATCATAGTATATTATTAGATAATTGATTAATAATTAAACCAACATTGTAGAAATTTGATTTACTTTATAATTTTTATAAATAACTCAATGTTGAATTATAATTTTTTTACTTGATATAAATTTATCTGTTTCGAAATTTAAAAAGTAGATGCCATTGGGTAATCTACTTGTATCAATTTCTTTTGTTTTTGTAACCAATACAGACTCTCCCATTATATTCAATATTTTAATTTGATAATTATTATTTTCTTTATATTGAATACTAATTTTATTATTTGCTGGATTGGGAAATATTTTAACAAAATCATTACTTATAACTTCATTGATCCCCGTAATGGGGGATGGTTGTATGGTATAAGTATATGATATATCTCCGTTTTTCCTAGTAGCATTTTCTTCACTTGGCAAATAGGTTCTGATATAATCCACTTGTGCCTTATCGGCACTAACAGTGACATACATGTAACCTCTATTGGGTAATAAGGTTCCATTTACATAACCATAAGGAGCTCCTGTTATAGTGGTAATATTTTTCGCTGATGGTTGAGGGACTTCTTGATATACAATGCCATCTTTATCTTGTTTGGCAAATAAGTGATCATGGCCATGAAAATAAACACTGGCTTTATTTTCAAACATTAAGTAATGAATAGGTTTATCCCAACCTGGTCTGTTGTTTGAAAATCCATAGGTAGAATCCGTATTTCTACCGCCCATTTCATATAAATGAGCAAATTCAGTTCCGCCGCGTCCCTCCGTTCCTGAGCCTCCAACCAATTGATGACTAAATAAAAATTTAAATTTTGCTTTACTATTAGCAAGGGTATTTTTTAGCCAATTATACTGTTGTAAACCTAAGGTCCAACCCCATTCTGGTTTTGATTTAGTATACATGTATGGATCTAGTACAATAAATAAAGCATTACCCCATTCCCAAGCATAATAATTTTCTCGAATTCCTACATTGGCCTCTGGAATAGTATTTCCCGAATAAAATTTATTTGGATAAGGATTGGGAAAATACGTTTTTCTAATTAAAGCAGCCATAGTTGGCAAGCTTGTTAAACCTGTATTTGGAAGCCATCCTAATTCCCCTTCATGATTGCCCAGTGTTACATATAATGGAACAGAATGTGTAAGCTCATTAAAGTATTGTCTAAATAATAAGGTTCGATCCACAATAGACGTTTTATCAATTACAGGTAATTTATCACTCATTGCATTATCACCTAGATCAATTATAAAATCGGGTTTTTTTGAAAGCATGTGTTGTAAGGTTAACTTATAAGCATCTGGATTAGTATTACTATCTAAATGTGGATCTGCTTCAACAACAAATGAAAATGTTGTAGTTGATTTTCGTTGCGTTTGAAAAAAGTGTTCCGCTCCAGAAATGTAATTTCCGGAAGATTTATTTGCTAAATATTTTGTTCGATAATAATATTTAGTATCTGGTAATAAATTAATAAAATCTACTTCTAATGGTGTATCTGCGATTGTTTTATATACTGGTGTAATTATAGAATAATTACCGGGAGATGTTCCATACTCCCAATACACATTTACACTTTGATCAAATAAAATACTAAGGGTAATGGTGGAATCAGTTGGTCTCCCTAAAACCTCAGTATAGTTTTGCGAACTAACTTCGGTGAATAAGAATGTATTAATCAAAATGATAATAATATATTTTTTCATGTTACAATTAATTGCTTATTATAATTTTTTTTCTTGCAGCTTGATTGCCTGCCTGTATATTTAAAAAATATATTCCTGGCTGCCATCCTGAAACATCTATTTCTTTGTTATTAGATATTAATAAAATATCTCCGTTAATATTTATTAACTTAGCTTCAAAACTGTTGATATTATTTATAAAACGAAGGAATAATTTATTTTTTGCAGGATTAGGAAAAACTTCTACAAACTCACTATTTGATGCACTTGGTAAGTCATTTATGCCTGTAACTATACAACTGCCAATTGTATAACTAAAGCCAATTTCTCTATTTTTATGTTTACCATCCAAAGTATCCTTGGGTAAGTATGCTTTTACATAATCAACTTTTACACAGGAAGATGAAACACTAACACGTATATGACCTGTGCCATCCAAAGTGTCTGAAACGAAAGCATCTGCATTTGCAAGTTTCCCGATCATATAAGTTGAATCACTTGGCATAGGAACTTCCTGATAATGAACTCCATCCATCATTTCATGTGCAAACAAATGATCATGTCCCTGAAAAAAGATATTTACCCCATTATCTTTAAATAATTGATGAATAGGTTTGCTCCATCCTGGCCTATTTTTATCAAAACCCCATGTTTTACCATCTTGCTCATAACCACCCCATTCAAATAATTTTGCTGGAATAATACCACCTCGTCCTTGACCTCTATTATGATGAGCAAAAACAAATTTATATTTAGATGTACTTTTTTCAAGGGTTGTTTTTAACCAATTATATTGTTTCGCACCTAATGACCAATCCCAACCTTGTGGTTTATCTGAATTTGGATTTTGATTTCGGTATACATCCAAAACCACAAATAATGCATCCCCCCACGTCCAAGCATAATAGTTTTCAGGATTAGCAACGCCATAAGGTTCAACATCATCATTTCCAGAATAAAATGAATTTGGATAAGGATTAGGGTAATAATACTTGCGCCACTGGGTTCCCCATATTGCTAAATTGTTGGGGGGTGTTTGACCTAAAAAAAAATCATTTTCCCCTTCATGATTTCCCAAGGAAATATAAAAAGGAATGGAATGACAAATTGACCCTAAATATTGTCGATAGTCCTTGTGTAAAACATCTAATTCAGCAGAGGTAATTGTAAATGGATTGTGATCATCCCCAAAAATATCTCCCAATGAAAGCATAAAATCAGGTTTGTCTAAGGCTTGATTGTTCAAACTTATCTGATACATACTTCTAATCCCCTTTTTATCATATAAATGCTCATCTGATTCAACAGTGAAAGTGAACACAGTATTTATGGAACGTTGAGTGTTAAAGTAATATTCAGAAGAAACCTTAAAATTTGATACTGAATTTGATTTATATTGTACCCTATAATAATACTTCGTATTAGCATTTAATCCTGTAAGGTCAATCTCATCAGGAACATTTGCTTTCGCAACAAAATTTGTAGTGGTTTTTCCATAAACTCCGGAATTAGTCCCATATTCAATGTAATAATCAACATTTAGATCAAAAAGTATGCTTATAGTCACAGATTTATCAGTAGGTCTTCCTAGAATGATGGTATAATTTTGACCTTTGACAATTGTGGAAAAGCATAAAACCATTAAAAAACAAAATACATTTTTTACCATATGGATTCAACGTTTACAACTTTGTTAAATTAGACTTAAGAAGAGAAATAAAGTTTAATAAAAATTAAACTTTAATTATTTAAATCTGTCCAAATATCAATATTGATGCCCCTATGAAATCAATTTTAATAACATTTTTTGTTTTTGTTAGTTTTTTAAGCTGCTCCAAAAGCACGAGTACAAATAGTAACACTAACTCCACCACTCCATTGCCAACTACTATTGCTAAACAGCTCGTATTTACTGGGAACGGATTTGCCAATAATGGCATTTATCCAAAAGTTTATACCTGTGATAGTAGTGGTTTTTCGCCAGGTTTGCAGTGGTCAAATGCACCATCAGGGACTAATTCTTATGCAATTACCATGCATCATTTTCCTCCATCTTACCCTACTGAAGATAAACATGTATACATTGTTTTGTATAATATTCCCAATACGGTTACTTCCTTATCTGACAACTCAAAAAGTATTGGAAGCTTTGGTATAAACACAGTGGATAGAAAAAATACATACACCCCTCCTTGTTCTCAAGGTCCTGGGGCTAAGGTTTATATTTTAACTTTATACGCATTAAGTGCAGCACCAACCATTTCAGTGAGTAGTTCGCAGGTTACTATGGATATATTACTTGCAGGCATTAGAAATAAAATTTTAGACAGTACTGTTATGACTGTCACTTATACCAGATAAATTACAAATATGAAAAAGAAGCTATTGGCGTTTTTTACATGCATGATTTTACTATTAATTACTAAACCGCTATCAACGTTTGCACACAGTGGTGGTCATTATCATCATGGAGACGGAACTATATACAATACATGGCAATTGAAAAACGGCAACTCATTAAAAGGTAATTTTTTGATGAATAAAGGCGATGTAATTTATTTAGAAAAAGAAGATGGAAAATTATTAGCTGTTCCTATCCAAGATTTAAGTATACAAGATCAAAAATTAGCAAAATTTAAGATTAATAAATTAAACCAAATAAATTACAACTTTGACATTACAAATTCTGGCAACTCTACTTCAACTATATTAATAACAATTTTACAATATCTATTAATTATACTAACACCACTTACACTATTCAAGATATTTAAACCAATTTTGTTTAATAAATATGTTTTAAAAAATAACTTAAACCTCCTTGGCATTTCATTGTTAGTCATTACTACGGTTGCTATTGCATGTAGCAAATCAGCTACAACCAACATTACCAATGGGAACACAAATAATAACAACACAATTGCTACGCTTCCAAAAACGAGTACTGGTTTTATAGATTCCGCTTTCACCCCTTACAAGCCAAGTATTACTACCAAATGGGATGATACATACTTTTATATTGGATCAACTGGCATACCCAGTCATAATATGATGATTGGAATTACCAGTTGGCAACAACAAGTCCCCATTTCGCAACCTTATACCGATAACAACAGTTGGTCTATCCCATTACAACCCGCTTATGCAACTACCCCATTAAGTACCAAAACGAATTTAATGAAGGGCGCAGTGGCTGTTGCAGTAAATGGTATTCCAATTTTTAATGCACTGAACAATCGCGGAGAGGATTCCTATTTAATTGGTGAATTAGATAATTGGGGTGGGCATTGTGGACGTGGTGATGACTACCACTATCATGCAGCACCACTTCACTTATCAACTACTTCTGGATTAAAACCTATTGCTTTTGCATTAGATGGATTCCCGGTTTATGGAAGCAAAGAGCCAGATGGTAGTACAATGATTGCCTTGGATTCATGTCATGGTCATGTTGGAAGTAACAATATCTATCATTATCATGGTACCAGTGATTATCCATATGTAGTAGGTGCCATGAAAGGAAAAGTAAATTTAGACCCATCAACACCAGCACCCGAGAATCAAATATTGCCACAAGCTTTTACCAAACCTGTTCGACCTGCAACAAGCCCATTAAAAGGGGCTGTCATTTTCGATTTTGCTGCTGTAGGATCCAATGGCTATTTATTAACTTATAAAATTGGAGCTAAAACAGGTTTCGTAAAATACAGTTGGGATATTAATAATAAATATACTTATACATTAACTGATACAGGAGGAATTGTTACTACAACAAACTATCAACGTTAATATTAAAATATAACTTTATGAAATTATTTCTATTTTTTTTAATCACTACATTAATAATTTCAGGCTGCTATCCAGAATACAGATATCCCCGGAAAAGTGTAGTCGTTTATAATCGTTACAATAATTATCGAAATAATTATAACCGCCCATTATTTTATTCTTCTAAACCAAATTTGAGACTTGGCAAAAATTTAAATACATATAGATACAAACCAAGAGTAAAATAGTATGAACAATAAATCAATAATCTTTATTATCAATATTTTAATAATAGGCTGTACAAAAAATACTGTACAAAATGATAATAACATTATCACTCAGCCTGCCACTTATACAGGAACAGGCTCAATCACGCAAGGAACAGGTGCCATTTCAAATAGTTCCATTTATAGCTGTAGTGGAGGTAGAGTTACAAATATGGGTAGTATAATTTCAAAAGACAATAAAACATGGATACTACCGGGTGAAAATAGCTTTGCAACAGGTATAAAATTATTTGATTTGTATAATGAGTGTGTTGGAAAAACACCTGCATCAATTAATTTAGCAGATACAGCAAAAGCCCCAGTCATTATTATTGATAACGATGGAGAAATCATTAGTGGTTTTTTATATGGCGATAATTATTTCGAACTTTATGTGAATGGTAAATTAGTAGGTGTTGATCCTATTCCATATACACCATTTAATTCAAGCTTTGTTAAATTTAAAGCAAAGCGACCAATTAAATATGCAATTAAACTTATTGACTGGGAAGAAAATTTAGGTATTGGCAGTGAACTTAATGGGGGAAATTCATTTTACCCAGGTGACGGGGGATTTATAGCCAAATTTAGCGATGGTACAGTTACAAATTCAAATTGGAAAGCACAAACATTTTATATAGCCCCATTGAGTAATGTAAATTGTGTTACGGAAACTGGCGCCATTCGTAATTCAAGTGGCTGTAATACTTATCCAACTTCCGCAAATGCTTCTTACGCATTACATTGGGCAATTCCTAGTGACTGGTATGCAGCAGCTTACGATTTTAATGCATGGCCTTCGGCAAATATTTTTACATCAACGCAAGTAGGACCCAAAGTTTCTTTTACCAACTTTAGTTCACAATTTAGCGGCGCACAATTTATATGGTCATCTAACTTAATTCTAGATAATATTGTACTTCTTAGATTTGATGGAAATTAGATTTGTCTGAATTTGTTAAAAAACCTGATACCAAACCCTATGAATTTAATTTAACACTTAAAATCACAGATATGAATCAATTCCTCAATGACCTAAAAACTTTGGTAAAAACCCATTGCAAAACTATTTTATTTATTGTTTTAGTAATTTGGCTTATGACAAGTTATACTGATATTAAAGCAGGAATAATAGACGCGTGGAACGGGAAGTAACTATTCAAAAACCTCACGCAGAAACAACAAAGGACCCACGATTTAACGGGATGGCCAATCTGCGCATTGTCTTCCCAAACAGTTTGCCTTACCCAAAGCCTTTCAACTAAACGCTTCGCGTTCAGTTGAAAGGCTTTGTAGCGAGACCGGGATTTGAACCCGGGACCTCAGGGTTATGAAGATTTTTTGAGAAAATGAAAGCGTTGATTTGTAATGTGTTATGTTTTTACAAAACCAAAAACAACCGATTTCAGTCGAATTCAGGGGGTGTTTTCCTCACGCAGAAAACATTAATTTTATAAGATGTATTTCAATATATCATTTAAAGAAAGAGCTAAGATGTGCAGCATCATCTTATCGAAACAGCCTCCAGTTACCATAGAGGAAGCAAGGAAACAAGTACAATGGTTGAAGGGTAAATCCATCAAGAAGAAGAGGCAAAGAAAGTAAATTTAATTACTACAAACCAGTTATAATAACTCGTTTAAAAAATGATCCAAATCTGGGATTTTATTTTGAATGATGTCCCATACTATATCATAATCTATTCCGAAGTAATCATGAATTAACTTATCCCTTGCACCAGCCATTTTCTTCCATTCAATATGAATATGTGAGGCTTTAAATTCCTCATCAATTTTTTTTGATGCTTCCCCAATAATTTCAATGCTTCTAACAACAGCGCGACAAAGCACTTCATCTTCAATAACTTGCTCTTTAGATTTTTTATCAGTATGTTGGATAATAAAAGCTGTTTCAGTCAAAATATGACGAACCAACTCAAGATTAGAGGCTGACATTAATTACCTCATTTAAAATATGTGGGCCAATATGTTTACTTAATGATTGTCGAGTAACTAGTTCAACCTTTCTGCCAAACAAGCCTTCCAAAAAGAATGACAAATCCATAAAGTTATCAAAGCTCTTTTTTTCTGGAATAAAATCAACTAATAAATCAACATCACTTGTTTCAACAGCAGTTCCTTTTGAAAAGGATCCAAAAATACCCAAACCATTTACCCCAAATGATTTAATCACGTCTCTGTTTTCAGAGATAGCGCTCATTAGGTCTTGTTTTGTATTGTATTGTATCTTATTCATTGTAAAAGCAAATTTACAATTAAATTAAAGAACGCCTACTTTTTCGTTGAATTAACCATTAAATGACTGAATATTAAACAGTTATAAGAAAAATAAAAGGGGGCAAATTAGGTTTATACAAAACGGAAATCAACCGATTTTAACCGAATTCAGGGGGTGTTTTCCTCACGCAGGGGAATAAATATTATACAACCCGTTTCTTATTACTTCAAAGCTTTAATATCCGTTAATACTCTAGAAATATCATCCATATTTGTAGCATTATAAACACCTCTTATTTGTTGGCTCTTATCTATTAAATACATTTTATCTGTATGAAGAAAGGTAGTGCTATCAGTTAACTTATTATTGTCAGCAAAAAATGAAGAACGACCTAGCGAATAAATTATTGATTTATCTCCTGTTAACAAATGCCACTTTGCAGGATTAACGCCATTCTCTTCTCCATATTTTTTTAATTTATTAACGGTATCTATCCATGGCATCACAGAAAAAGATACTAGTTCAACATGATTCATTAAAGAAATACTATCCTGTAAAACCTTAAAGCATTTTGTCATCTTAGGACAAATACCTGGGCAGGTGGTAAAAAAGAAATTAGCAATATATATTTTATCTTTTAATGATTTGGATCCAAAGTTTTTCCCATTTTGATCAACAAAATTAAATGCAGTAATTCGATGTTCTTTTTTTGTATTCCAATTCGGGGTTAAGTCCTGTGAATTATAATAAGGCAATATTTCATTATTTGAAAAGACATTACAGCTTGACAAATGCAATACAATCAATACTATTGCAAATAATTTAACGAGTAACGGGCATGCAATCCTTCGCTGATAAAGCACCATATATTTTATTGTTTTTCACAGTGTAATTGGAAATTAAATTACCTATTGAATCCCAAATTCTTTGAACGCCTTCTTCTTTACCATTATAGTAATTTTTTTCTTCTTGTATTTTCCCAAAATGAAAATACACTATTTGCTTCCCATCGTATTTATCATGATTATAATTAAATAAATACCTTAGGTTCCCATTTGGCCACCACTGCTTAAAAACACCTTGCTTTTGACCATGCTCAAATTTTCTTTCTAATAATTTTTCACCAGTGTTGTAAAATCCTATAGCTAAGCCTTCTTCATTACCATCTATAACGGGTAGTTTGTACACCACCCTTCCATCATTTTCAACTTGTACCATGTACCCATTAAATGGTTGCTTATTGTATATCCAACCACTATCGGTTTTTGATAAAAGTGTGTCATTGTTTTTAACTTCAACTTTCGGTGGCTCATAGTTACTATTACATGCTATTGTTACTATAGCCCAAACCGTCAATATAATAGGTGAATTAATTTTCAATCTAAATTATTTTACTAAAAACTGACCCATCATTCCGCCATCTTCATGATTGGAGAAATGACAATGATACATATATGGGTTTACCGCATCCGAAAAATCATCAAATTTTGCTATCACCGTGACTGTTTCCCCCAAAGGAACATATACTGTATCTTTCCAGCCCGATTCATGTTCTCCAACAGCTCCTGAACTCCTAGCTATTATTTTAAACTGAACATCATGAACATGAAAGGAATGACCAAAAATATTATTATTAACAATAGTCCACTTTTCAATTGCATTTAAATTGATGGTTTGATTAATTTTTGTAAAACCATACGTATTATTGTCAAAATTAAAAGCGGATCCTGCTTGACCACCTGTAATATTAATAGTTCTGCTATTTGTTACTTCCGCATTTGTCCAATAAGTATTACTAGCTAGTTTATTTGGCAAAGCAGTTATTGCATTAGATGTAGAGGCCCCAATTATTATATGTAATAAATTGAAATCTTTATTGTTTAATAAACTTCCAAATTCACCCGCCGGAGCTGGTTCTGCACCAGGGAATCCAAATTTTTGACCTGTATTAAACGCTTTTAAATCAATGCTACTTCCTACTACATCGTTTCCTAAATTTATTAATATTTCAACACGCTCTCCAGGCATTAGTTTTACTCTATTTACGGCAACTGGTGCATTTAATAACCCACCATCATTTCCAATAATGTTAAAAGTCCTATTATCACTTAATCCGATATCATATCCTCTCTCAATTTCAGCATTTAATAATCTTAATCTCACAAACTGTTTTGGCAATGAAATTTGTGCATTCAATGTTCCGTTTGCTATAAGATAATCTCCATAGGCACCTGTAATATCAATTGAATTATCTGTATTAAATCTTCGACTTGAAAATACTATTGGAATATCATCAGTACCATAAGTTCTTGGTAAAGCCAATGCGGATTCAGCAGGGTCCTTTACAATAATGAACCCACCCGCTCCTTTCGCTAGTTGCTCATAAGTTTTCATATGAAGGTGTGGATGATACCAATAAGTACCCGCATTATTTTTTATTTTAAAATTGGGTGACCAAGTTGCTCCAGCGTCAATAATTTGATGGGGGCCACCATCCATTACTGCGGGAATATGAAACCCATGCCAATGTACTGTGGTTTGATCTGATAAATTATTTTTTACATTTATTTTTACATCATCTCCCTGATTCATAAAAAGCGTAGGGCCCCAAAAACTATTTCCATTATACCCATAAGTTGCAGTTAATGCACCAGTTTTAAATTGCTTCGTGGCCTTATCTAAGGTTAAATTGAAATTTGTTCCAGTGATTGCAGGAGGAACAAAGAGTTCGTTATAGGTGTTTGTGGTGCCGCTATTACTTGTGTCAGTAGTGCTTGTTGTGGTACTTGCCTTATTACAAGAAACAGCAATAATTACCATTGATATTAGTAATATTCTGAATGTATTTACAATCATAAGAAGATATTTAGCTATTAGATGTTTCAAATATAATTTTCCTTCGGCAAAATATATTGTTAATATTACCGAAGGAATTGAATAGCTTAAACATCTATTATAAGTACATTTTGATTGAAAAAGAGCTCATAGCAAGTTTGAAGCAGGGTGAAGCCTCCGCTTTCAAGGTCCTAGTAGAAAACTACCAGGACAGAGTATATTATAGTGTCCTGAATATACTTCATAATGCGACCGAGGCAGAAGATACAGCGCAGGAGACTTTTATTCAGGTGTATAAATCTATTAGTGGTTTTAAAGAGGAATCAAGCTTGGCTACTTGGATTTACCGAATTGCGATAAGAAAAGCCTTAGAAAAAATTAGGAAACAAAAAAATAGACAACGACTACATTCAATTGTTCCTTGGTGGATGCCTTCCGAAGAAAAAAGTGTAGATGCGGCTTATTTAAACCCTGGTATTAATAACGAAAATAAAGAAAAAGCAACCTTGATATTTAAAGCTATTAGTGAACTCCCCCATAATCAAAGAGTTGCTTTTACGTTAATAAGAGTTCAGGGAATGAAGCATGAGGAAGTAAGTGAAATAATGCAATTAAGTATAAAAGCAGTCGAGTCACTTTTGAGTAGGGCTAAAGAAAATTTAAAAAATAAATTGAAACATTATTATAACTCATAAAAATTTTATTATGAAAAATATGTCTAACGAGCAATTTGAACATGAGATAAATATCATTTCAAACTTAAAAGAAGTAGGTGCTCCTAACTTTTTTTATACAAGATTAAAAGCCAGAATGGAAAAGGAGAACTTGTCTAATGAATTAGCAAACCCCTTGAAGCCAATATTAGTGATCTGCGCTTTAACCTTGTTTTTATTTATTAATAGCTTACTCTTAAAAAATGATTCAAATATAGTTAACACAAATTCGAGTCAAGAAATGGAGGCTTTTGCAGCATCCTATGATCAAACAATTTCAAATTAAATTATTTATTATGAGAAATATATTAAATAACAAAGTTGTAGCCTGGCTAATAGGTGTATTAATTCTAGCCAATATAGCGACATTAACATTTTTTTGGATAGGACATTTGAAAAACCAAAGAGACAATTCTCCAAAAGAGTTCTTAGCGAAAAGTTTACACTTTAGCGAAGCTCAAAAAAACGCCTATTTTGAATTAGCAAAAAATCATAATGAAAACGCTAATAAAATTAGAGCGCAAATTAAAATTAACAAGGAGAATCTTTTTCAATTACTAGAAACCGAACAAATAGTTGATAGTGTAAAGAATAATGCTGCATTAAAAGTAAGCTTATCAATACAAGCACTGGATATTTTAACTTTTGATCACTTTAAAAAAGTAAGGGCATTGTGCACAGAAGAACAAAAACCAAAATTTGATGAATTAATTCAAAAAATGGTCAACTCCGTTAATAACCCACAAAAAGGACCTCAAGCACCTATCAAATAATTTCTATTTACATTTTTTAAAAATAAATTAATACTTCAAATACATGAAGCACTACTACACTATTGTCTTTACTTTTATTGCAACCTTAACATTCGCACAAAATAACAAACAAAATATTAGAGGACTAGTTCTTGATAAACTAACTCAATCACCTATACAGGGTGCGGCAGTTCATATTTCGAATAGTAATAAAAAAACAATAAGTGATTCAATCGGGAATTATACATTTAGCGAATTAAACCCTGGCAGGTATGATTTAAAAGTTACTTATAGTGGATATAAAGAATTTTATATTCCAAATGTAGTGGTTACCTCAGGTAAAGAAATCATTTTAGACATTGGTTTAGAGGAAGATTTTAAAAGCTTAAAGGATGTAGTAGTTAAATCATCTAACAAAGCTTCTAGCATCAACAAAATGGCTACTGTAAGTGCCCGTACTTTTTCAATGGAGGAAGTAAATAGATATGCAGGAGGGAGAAGTGATCCTGCTCGTTTAGCTGCTAATTTTGCAGGCGTAATCAACCCAGATGATAGTAGAAATGATATAGTAATTAGAGGAAATTCACCTACAGGTGTATTATGGAAAATAGATGGCATGAATGTAACCAATCCTAACCATTTTGCCTCCATTGGAACTACAGGAGGAGCAGTGAGTGCCTTAAATACGAATTTATTAAAAAGCTCCGATTTCTTCACCTCGGCCTTCCCTGCAGAATATGGTAATGCCAATGCAGGTGTATTTGATATTGGATTTAGAAATGGTAATAATACCAAAAAAGAAACCACCTTGCAATTAGGTGTCATTACAGGATTAGAAGCAACTACAGAAGGACCTATTAAAAAAGACAATGGTTCCTCCTACCTTGTGGGTTATAGATATTCTTTAGCAGGTATTGCTCAATCCATGGGAATTAATATTGGTACCACTGCTACTCCATCTTATCAGGATTTGTCATTTAAACTCAATAGCGGTACTACAAAAATGGGAAAGTTTTCATTATTCGGAATTTATGGAACTAGTACAATTGCTTTAGAAAGCGGAGGTGATAAAAATTCATTGTATGGTAATGGCAATCAAGCAGATTTTTCAAGCAAACTTGGCACTATTGGATTAAACCATTTTAAACAAATAAATAGTAAATCCTATATTAGTTCTACCATTGGATTAAATTATTCAAAAACAGATATCACTAACTATGGTTTCGATAGATTGACAGAGGTTTCCTTCCAAAGAGACATTTCAAAAACTGCCAAAACAGGATATAATTTTAGTACCTCTTATAATTCAAAAATTAATTCAAGGCTATTTGTAAAAATTGGATTAGATAACCAATTACTAGGATTAGACCTTTACTCCAAAAACAAACAAAGGATAAATGATGATTTTAAACAAGTTTGGGATTACAATAGTCAAACTAATCATGCTCAAGCCTTTATCCAAGCAAAATATAATTTAAGTGAAAAGCTTACACTTAATACTGGAATTCACTATCAAAAGTTTTTCTTGAATAATTCAAGCTCAGTTGAACCACGATTAGGCTTAAAATATGATATTAATAACAATAGTAGCTTCACATTTGGTTATGGTATGCATTCTCAAATGCAACCCATTAATGTATACTTTTTGCAAAGCCAAAATGTGGATGGAACCTATAGTTACAATAATAAAAACCTAGACTTTACTAAGAGCAATCATTATGTAATTGGTTATAACCTACAACCAGCGCAAGATTGGAGAATTAAAACTGAGATCTATTATCAAAGATTATACAATGTGCCAGTTAACACTTTTTCAAGTAGTTATTCCATGTTAAACACAGGCGCGAGGTTCAATACTGAATTGGAAGATAATTTAATCAATAAGGGAACTGGTACTAATTACGGCTTAGAACTTACCGTTGAGAAATTTTTTAGCAAAGGTTATTATGGCTTATTTACATCCTCTATATTTGATTCAAAATATACTGGAAGTGATGGAGTTGAAAGAAACACTGCATTTAATGGCAAATATGTATATAATATATTGGTAGGTAAAGAATGGAATGTAGGTGCAGGTAAAAGAAATAAAACAAGTATTGATTTTAAATTCACCAACGCAGGTGGCAGGTATTATACACCCATTGATGTTGCAAGCTCACAAACAACTGGCCGAGAACAACTATCAACCAATGTTTACTCAAGTCAATACCCCAGCTATACAAGAATGGATATTAAATTTGGATACACATTCAATAGCAAGGTTAAAAAACTTTCACAAACATTTTCTCTAGACATTCAAAATGTCACCAACCATAAAAATGTTTTTTCACAAAGCTATGATGACAGAAATCAAAATGTTAGCTGGAAATACCAACTCGGCTTTTTTCCCAATTTTGTTTATAAAATACAATTCTAATAATTCCTCACGCGAGGAACTTCATATAAAATCAATTTCAGATGTAAAAACGAGTTGTCTAATTAACAAATTAGATCTTTAATTTATTTTCTTTATCTCTTTCAAATCAGCAATGTCCTGACTT
Organism: Chitinophagia bacterium; assembly: GCA_009920495.1. GTDB lineage: Bacteria > Bacteroidota > Bacteroidia > Chitinophagales > Chitinophagaceae > Sediminibacterium. The sequence continues at coordinate 273 of RFZW01000001.1, read as the reverse complement.
CTGCCTGACGCAGTTTTGTTAACTATAAATTCTTTGAGTCCAATATACTTTACTTCGATCCCATTCACATCCACAAGTAATTTATTTGGAAAAGCATCTTCAAATTTTACACCATCAATCGTATTCAAAATATCAATTCTCAAAGGCGGGTATCCTATTTGTGTAACATAACCTTCTTGCATAAAATCAGACTTAGTTAGACCAAGACTTGATAAACCAAATTCTTTTATTGCTATAACTAATTTTTCTGCATTAGTTTCTGAACTATTGATC